>DEBO01000137.1:24247-24643 GCA_002348585.1 Alphaproteobacteria bacterium UBA2954
CGGTCAAGGACAGAACGCAGCTCATCAGACGGATAGTCAACATATTCAAGACCAGCCCGGCGACGTAGATAAGGATGAACCATATCCCCTTGAATAGGTCCTGGGCGGACAATTGCCACCTGAACGATCAGATCATGAAAACAACGTGGCTGAAGACGAGGCAGCATCGCCATCTGGGCCCGCGACTCCACCTGAAACACACCAACTGATTCCCCTCGGCAGAGCATGTCATAGGTACGTTTATCTTCTGGCGGAATTGTTGCCAGTGTCAGGGTCATATGATAATGACGCTGCATCAGCGCAAATGCACCGGCAAGACAGCTGAGCATGCCCAGAGCCAGCACATCAATTTTTAACAGCCCCAGCGCATCTAGATCATCTTTATCCCATTCAATG
>DEBO01000109.1 GCA_002348585.1 Alphaproteobacteria bacterium UBA2954
AAGAGGAAATGGGTATTCCCCTAAAAGAATTGATCGAGGTTCATGCCGGTGGAGTGCGCGGTGGCTGGGACAATCTTCTGGCGATCATTCCCGGCGGATCATCCACACCCCTTTTGCCAAAGGATGTGTGTGAAACCATGACTATGGATTTTGATGCGCTTCGGGCTGCAGGAACGGGTCTGGGCACAGCTGGTGTTATAGTGATGGATAAAAGCACGGATATCGTGCGGGCAATTGCGCGTTTATCCTATTTCTACAAACATGAAAGCTGCGGGCAATGTACACCTTGTCGCGAAGGTACAGGGTGGATGTGGCGGATGATGGACCGGCTGGTTCGCGGTGAAGCAGAAATCTATGAAATCGAGACCCTTGAGCAGGTCACAAGGCAGGTTGAAGGCCATACCATCTGCGCTCTTGGTGATGCAGCCGCCTGGCCGATACAAGGGCTGATCAAGCATTTTCGCCCCGAAATTGAACGTCGGATTGCAGCCTATCAGGCTGTAGTTAATGCAGCAGAATAAAGAGATTGTGTTATGCCAAAGCTGACTGTTGACGGTATCGAAGTTGAGGTTGAAGACGGAGCAACGGTTCTTCAGGCATGTGAAGAAGCAGGCGCTGAAATCCCGCGTTTCTGTTATCATGAGCGTCTGTCCATTGCGGGTAATTGCCGAATGTGTCTGGTAGATATGGAACGTGCACCAAAACCAATTGCGTCCTGTGCTATGCCTGCCGGTGACGGCATGGTGATTGACACAAAGTCAGAGCGTGTCAAAAAAGCCCGTGAAGGGGTAATGGAATTTCTGCTTGTTAATCATCCCCTTGATTGTCCAATTTGCGACCAAGGCGGTGAATGTGATTTGCAGGATCAGGCCATGGGCTATGGCCACGATGCATCACGTTATTCTGAAAATAAACGGGCAGTCAGCGAAAAGCACATGGGACCGCTAATTAAAACTGTGATGACACGGTGTATCCATTGTACCCGTTGTGTTCGGTTTTCAACAGAAGTCGCAGGAGCGCCGGAATTGGGCGCTATTGGCCGCGGCGAAAATGTTGAGATCACCACTTATCTGGAACAGAACCTGGCCAGTGAATTGTCCGCAAATGTGATCGATCTCTGTCCGGTAGGAGCACTCACATCGCGTCCCTACTCTTTTGTAGCCCGGCCATGGGAATTGAACAAGGTAGAATCCATCGATGTCATGGATGCGATGGGCAGCAATATCCGCATTGATGCAAGAGGCAGTCAGGTGATGCGTGTTCTGCCGCGACTGAATGAAGATATTAATGAAGAATGGATATCGGATAAAACACGTTATGCAATCGACGGATTGCGGCGTCAGCGTTTGGATACCCCCTATTTGCGTGGCGAGGATGGTCGTCTTCGCCCAGTCAGCTGGGATAAGGCCTTTGCTGCAATTGCAGCGAAGATGAAGAAGATAAAATCAGCACAATTAGCAGCGATCGCCGGTGATCAGATTGATGCCGAAGCAATGTTTGCGCTTAAAAGCCTCTTTGACAAATTGGGCAGCTCAAACATTGACTGCCGTCAGGATGGGGCGAAGCTGACTACCAAGCTGCGTGCATCTTACCTGTTTAACACCACAATTGCTGGAATAGATGAAGCTGACGCAATTTTGATTGTTGGTAGTAATCCGCGTATGGAAGCAGCGGTAATGAACGCCCGCATCAGGCGCAATTTTCTTAATAATAGAACACCAATTGCCCTGATTGGCCCTGAAGCTGACCTGACTTATCCCGTGACCCATCTTGGAACAGATATATCTGTTCTCAAACAGCTGGCCAGTGGTAAGCATAAATTTGCAAAGATACTGGAAAAAGCAAAACGGCCTATGATCATTCTAGGAATGGGCGCGTTGCGGCGTGCTGATGGTCAGTCGATTTTAGGCATTGCCCGAGAAATCGCTGACCAGACAGACATGGTTACGGACAGCTGGAATGGGTTTAATGTTTTGCACACAGCTGCCGCTCGCGTGGCCGGTCTTGATATAGGCTTTGTGCCAGGCAAGGGCGGTAAGGATGTGGCCGGCATTCTGAAAGCAGCGGCTAGGGGTGAAATGAAGCTGGTCTGGCTACTAGGAGCGGATGAAATTGACACATCGGCCTTAGCCAACAGTTTTGTGATTTATCAAGGCCATCACGGTGATGCTGGGGCTGCGGCTGCCGATGTCATTTTACCTGGCGCTGCCTATACCGAAAAAGACGGATTATATGTGAATTTTGAGGGTCGCGTGCAGATGGCCCGCCGTGCCACATTCCCGCCAGGTGAGGCGAAAGAGGATTGGGCAATTATCAGAGCCGTATCTGAACATCTTGGTAAAACCCTGCCGTTCGACTCGGTAGCCGCCCTGCGTGACGATTTGGTTATAGATGTGCCGTCATTTGCTGTTGTGGATGAGATATTGCCCTGTAAATGGGCTAAATTCGGACGGATTGGCAAACTTTCAGATGAGCCTGTCTCTAGCAGTTTGGATCAGTTTCATATGACCTGCGCGATATCACGATCATCAGAAACAATGGCAGCATGTCTTCAATCCATTCAGTCTGCCAGCCCAAGTTTGGCTGCGGAATAGACGCTAAGGCAAGGGAAAAGGCTGATGGAACAGGTTTGGTACATTGAATTAGCTTGGATGATCGCGAAGATTATAGCAGTGGTTATTCCGCTTCTGATTGGCGTTGCTTATCTGACTCTTGCAGAACGTCGTGTTATTGGGTTTATGCAGTTGCGAAAGGGGCCAAATGTCGTTGGCCCCTTTGGTTTATTACAACCTTTTGCTGATGCGCTGAAGCTTATGGCTAAAGAAACCATTCTTCCCGCTGGTGCGGATAAGACTGTTTTTGTTATTGCGCCAATGCTGACCTTTGTACTTGCTCTTGTGGCCTGGGCTGTAATTCCGTTCGGGGAAGGCCTGGTTCTGGCAGATGTTAATGTGGGTATTCTCTATCTGTTTGCGATTAGCTCATTGGGGGTTTACGGCGTAATAATGGCCGGATGGGCCAGTAATTCCAAATATGCGTTTTTAGGTGCACTTCGATCTGCTGCACAGATGGTGTCTTATGAAGTTTCAATGGGCCTTGTTATCATCAATGTTCTGATTTGTGTTGGATCTTTGAATTTGTCCTTGATCGTTGAAGCGCAGCGGGATACGTGGTTTGCCTTGCCGCTTTTTCCAATGTTTGCTGTGTTTTTTATCTCAACGCTAGCGGAGACAAACCGTGCCCCCTTCGATTTGCCGGAAGGTGAATCTGAATTGGTTGCTGGTTATTTTGTTGAATATTCATCAATGAGCTTTGCCCTGTTCTTCCTAGGAGAATATGCAAATATGATCCTGATGAGTGCGATGACGGTCATTCTCTTTTTAGGAGGTTGGTTGCCACCAATCGACCTTGTCCCGTTCAATCTGATCCCCGGGCCGATTTGGTTTATTCTGAAAATCTGCCTAGTGTTATTTGTGTTTTTGTGGGTGCGGGCAACAACTCCGCGCTATAGGTATGACCAACTGATGCGTTTGGGATGGAAAATTTTTCTTCCTTTCTCATTGATTTATGTTGTTTTGACAGCTGGGTTTTTGGTGGCAACAGATAACCTGCCGGCTCTTGGTGGGTAAAGACAAAAGATAAGGAAAATTGTTATGAGTGCGATGGTGAATGCATTAAGGTCTTTTCTGTTGCTAGAATTGGCACGGGGCCTACTTCTCACGCTGAAATATTTTTTCAAGCCTAAAGTGACGCTGAATTATCCTTATGAAAAAGGCTATTTATCACCGCGTTTTAGAGGTGAACACGTGCTGCGCCGTTACCCAAATGGTGAGGAACGCTGTATTGCCTGTAAGTTGTGTGAGGCAGTTTGTCCGGCACAAGCAATAACGATTGAAGCTGAGCCCCGTCTTGACGGCTCTCGGCGAACAACACGTTATGACATAGATATGACAAAATGTATTTATTGCGGCTTCTGTCAGGAAGCCTGTCCAGTTGACGCGATTGTTGAAGGGCCAAATTTTGAATTTGC
>DEBO01000075.1:0-1199 GCA_002348585.1 Alphaproteobacteria bacterium UBA2954
TATTGTCCAGCCCTTCGCCTGCCCAGCAAGTTGCATAATTGTAACACCACCGAACAGAATTGCCCCGGCAACCAGACGCCAAGGTCGCCATGACGCAAACACCACTAACGCAAGCGCAATCCAGCCTCTGCCCGCAGTCATGCCTTCTGCCCAGTGTGGTGTGAGGACGAGCGGCAGATAGGCCCCACCCAGACCCGCCATAAAGCCCCCAAATAGAACAGCCATCGAACGGATCATAAGCACAGGATAACCCAATGCATGTGCGCTGTCATGGTTTGCTCCAACAGATCGCAGAATAAGACCAGCACGTGTTGAAGATAAAAACCATGCTGTTAGCGCTACCAGAAAAATACAGCCATAGGCCATAATATCAAGCTTAAAGGCCGCCCCTAAGACAGGTATTTGTGCCAGCACAGCAATACGCAACTCAGGCAGACCATCAATGGCCTGTCCAACAAGCGGCGCGCCGACGAGCCCCGACAGGCCAGTCCCAAAAATTGTCAGGGCTAGACCTGTTGCAACCTGATTTGTAGCCAGACCCAGCGTAAACAGCGCAAAAACTGCGGCTGTTGCCATGCCAGCGAAGCCGCCGCTGATAATTCCCAGATAAGGGCTGCCAGTGACCAGAGCCGCCCCAAAGGCAGCAACAGCCCCCATCAGCATCATACCTTCAACACCCAGATTGAGAACACCACTTTTTTCAGCCACAAGCTCACCAGTGGCAGCCAGAATAAGCGGCACGGAGGTAAGTAAAACCGTCAATAAAAGTTCATCAATCATGTTGTTACCTGGCCTTTTTTAAAGGCTTGACCAGCTCGACCGACCCATACCAGCTGAAAACGGGTAAGTGTCTCACCAGCGAGAAGGAAAAATAAAAGTATACCTTTGAAAATGCCTGTGACAACCTTGGGAATTGCCATCGATATTTGGGCTGTATCACCACCCAGTTCTGCCAGAGCAACTACCAAACCGGCTACAATCACGGCAAGGGGATTTAGACGGGCCAGAAACGCCACAATGATCGCTGTAAACCCATATCCAAATGAAATATTGGGCTGAAGCTGTCCGATATTTGCTGAGACTTCTATCATACCAGCAAGGCCAGCAAGTCCGCCTGAGGCCAGCAACACACCAACGGTAACGCGGTTTGGGCTAAACCCGGCGAAGGTCCCTGCCCGCGGCGCATCCCCCATCAACTT
>DEBO01000075.1:1588-2667 GCA_002348585.1 Alphaproteobacteria bacterium UBA2954
GCAACGGGAACCCCCCAATGCAACTGCCCCAACCGACCAATGAAGGGCAGATGCAGGGCGGTGATCAGACCCGCATCAGGGTAATAAGGAGTTAGCGGAAAGCCAAATGACATAGGATCACGCCATGGCCCTCGCACAATCCAGTCAATCAGCAAGGCGGCAACATAAGTCAGCATCAAAGATACCAAAATCTCATTCGCCCTGAACCGAACTTTGCACAACGCCGGTATCGCCGCCCATGAGGCGCCAGATAATATGGCGCAGACCGCCATGCCCGGCAGCAGAAATACAGATGTTGTATCTGGAAAGGATAGAGCAACTCCCCCAGCCCCGACCGCCCCTGCAATCAGCTGTCCTTCAGCCCCGATATTCCATATATTTGCCCTATAGCAGAACACAAGCCCGGTTCCGATAATAATTAGCGGGCAGGCTTTGACCAGAAGATTGCCAAACTGATCAGGTCGGGATAAAGGGGCAATGAAAAACTCGTAAAGAGCTGGTAAAGGAGCATAACCTAGTACAGCAAAAATCAAGCCGCCTGCGATCAGTGTTGCCATAACAGAAATAAGCGGTACCAGAAGAGTCACATAAACAGGTACAGAAGTGCGAGGTTGCAGAAAAATCATATCAGCGCCCTTCTGCCCTGAGGCTGTCAGTATTGTCAGATGAGTGAACACCACCCATCAGCAGACCGACCGCCTGTGCAGTCATCTGGGCTGCAGGCTGCGGTTCAGACAGACGGCCTGTCGACAACACCGCAATCCGATTAGAGATCGCGAAAATCTCTTCCAAATCCTGAGAGATAACGACAACGGCAGAGCCGGCAGCAGCCAGCTCAATCATCGCCTGACGAATAAAGGTTGCTGCCCCAACATCAACCCCCCAGGTTGGCTGTGACACAATCAGAACTCGCGGCTGTTTGATAATTTCGCGTCCTACAACAAATTTCTGAAGATTGCCACCGGATAAGGCAGACGCATACGGATCAGCCAGCGGCCTGCGCACGTCAAAAGTCGCACTGATCACTTCAGAACGGGACAGTATCGCCTGTTGCTGAACCATGCCGGCTTTCACCATGC
>DEBO01000041.1:0-273 GCA_002348585.1 Alphaproteobacteria bacterium UBA2954
AATTTTTGCGCCTGTTTCCTCAACAATCTCGCGAATCATCTTGCCGCCTGGGCCAATCACCTCACGGATTTTATCAACTGGAATTTTCAGTGTTGTAATCTTTGGCGCAGATTCAGCCAGCCCGTCACGCGCTGCTGTTAGGGCCTTTGCCATTTCACCTAGAATATGAATTCGGCCCTCACGGGCCTGGTCCAGCGCAATCTGCATAATTTCAGGTGTGATTGATGTAATCTTAATATCCATCTGCAAAGCTGTAATCCCAGCATCTGTTCC
>DEBO01000041.1:603-5761 GCA_002348585.1 Alphaproteobacteria bacterium UBA2954
GCAACCTTAAAATCCATGTCGCCCAAGTGATCCTCATCACCCAGAATATCGGACAGCACGGCATATTCATCACCCTCTTTAATCAGGCCCATCGCGATACCGGCAACAGGCTTGGCCAACGGCACACCGGCATCCATCAGGGCAAGCGAGGTTCCGCACACCGTCGCCATTGAAGATGAACCATTTGATTCTGTGATTTCTGAGACGACTCGAATGGTATATGGAAACTCGTCCTTTGATGGCAGCAGGGGATTAATTGACCGCCATGCCAATTTTCCGTGACCAACCTCACGCCGGCCAGGTGACCCCACACGGCCAGCTTCACCAACAGAATAAGGCGGGAAGTTATAATGCAGCATAAAGCGCGCTCGGCTTTCCCCTGTCAGCGCATCAATGATCTGCTCATCCTGCCCTGTTCCCAATGTGGAAACAACCAGCGCCTGTGTCTCACCACGTGTGAACAGCGATGACCCATGTGTGCGCGGCAAAAGCCCAACCTCAGCAACAATCGGACGAACTGTTTTTGTGTCCCGGCCATCAATACGCACGCCCGTTTTCAAAATGGAGGAGCGAACAACATCTGCTTCCATATCTTTCATAAGGCCGCCAACCAGAACCTGATCAGCCTCTTCGCCGGCAACTTCCAGTGCCTCAGCTTTCACCTCAGAAACAGCAGCTTGACGTTCTGCTTTATCAGCATGCGCATAAGCAGCTTCAATCTTATCTTTGAGACTGACGAGGCGACCACGCAGATCAGTAGCCTCTGGGACTTCCTCAGGCAGTTCACGTGGTTCCTTTGCAGCAACCTCAGCCAAATCGATGATGGCGTCGATAACATCTTGCATCTTCTGATGACCAAATGTTACAGCCCCCAACATAACCTCTTCAGACAGTTCTGATGCTTCTGATTCAACCATTAGAACGCCTTCTCTGGTACCGGCAACAACTAAATCGAGCGCCGTACCTTCCATTTCTGAGAGCGTTGGATTCAGGATATATTCTCCATCTATATAGCCGACACGCGCCGCCGCAATCGGGCCAAAAAATGGGACGCCAGACAAGGTCAGGGCAGCAGAAGCCCCCACAAGGGCAACGATATCCGGATTATTTTCCATATCATGTGACAGCACGGTGCAGATCACCTGCGTCTCACATTTGAATTCCTTTGGAAACAGCGGCCGTATCGGTCTATCAATTAATCGGCTGACAAGTGTTTCATTTTCAGAAGGACGACCTTCACGCTTGAAAAACCCGCCAGGGATTTTGCCTGCCGCAAAAGCTTTTTCCTGGTAATTTACAGTGAGTGGAAAGAAATCTTGTCCTGGACGAGCCTTTTTTGCCGCAACAGCTGTACATAAGACAGTCGTTTCGCCCATGGTCGCAAACACACAGCCATCAGCCTGGCGCGCGATTTTACCTGTTTCAAGCGAGATGGTTTTTCCGCCCCAGTCGATATCTTTTCGAAAAATGTTGAACATTTATTTTTTCCTATTCTCAGTACAAACATTGAATTGAAAGTGCAGAAGAAGAACTGGTTTGAGCAAAATATCAGCTGGTTTGATAGACGTTTGCCAAACAAATATTTAGCTGCATGAACGGTGTCTTTACGTTGCTGCCTGCCAGCCGATATAAACCCTTTCAGGTCCTGCCAAAACGTAGCAACCGTTCACAATATCGGGACTTTGGGTACGATAGATGCAGGTGACACTCTGTCTGGTCATCTGCCTGCCATGCCGGCGCCCGCAACGCTTTTTCTTGCGGTTCTGTTCTCTTCTGTTTTTGTTCAATTCGCGATACCTATGACATGCCTGCTGGCGAATTGCAACAAACAATGTGGTCGCGGGCTGTAAAAATGTACATTTAAAGAATCGCCAGCTCTTTTTGGAAAAATCAGCGCGATTTTGTTTGTTCTTTAGATACTGGCATCAACCAGCCCCCTGCCAAGACAGGATCAGCGGCGCAGACCCAACTTTGCAATTAAATCTCTGTAAGCCTGCTCATCACCTTTCCGAATGTAATCCAAGAGGTGGCGTCTTTGACCAACCATTTTCAAAAGCCCGCGGCGTGAAGCGAAATCTTTTTTATGTGTTTTCATGTGCTCTGTTAAATATAGAATTCGATCTGTCAAAATGGCTACCTGAACAGCTGCGCTGCCTGAATCACCTGATGACTTTCCAAATTCTGAAACTAATTCAGCTTTACGCTCTTTCGAAATCGACATCATTTTCTCCTCTTTAGCGTACCTGTTTCCAAAAACAAGTGCGGTTGGTTCATAGATTTAAGACCCGCACAGGCGACACGATCTGTTTCTCTAAGCGAACAAGAGCTATGGGTTGCTCGCCAAAAGCTGCCAGCCCATTAACGGGAGCAGTTTGGCCGCTAGCCGCAGCAGCGGCCAGAAACAGGTGGCTCCGGTCATTGTCCAGATTGAATGTCTGACCGAAACGCAGTTTTTGTGCTTCCTGTTCCGTTATGGCCAGAGCCGGGATGTCGTCCAGCACGGTCATAACAGGAATGACATAGTCACACGCGCGCGCATTATACACCGCCTTCTCAAAGAAATCCAGATCTATTGCATTTTCTATCTGAAACCTTCCAACAGCACGGCGCTCCAGAAACACGACATGTGCAGCAGACCCTAACGCCCGGCCAATATCACGTGCGAGTGCGCGGATATACGTGCCTTTGCCGCACTGCACGGTAAATGTGGTTTGTTGGCCAGCGTGATCTGTGATCTCAAATTTGTTTATCATGACCTCGCGCGGGGTTAACACAATGTCAGTCAGCTTATCTGATGAGTTTGTCCTGTCCCTGGCAAATGCATAGGCTCTCCTGCCCTTGACCTTCACAGCAGAAAATACTGGTGGAATCTGTTCAATCAAACCCTCAAACTGAGGCAGTATGTTTTTGATTTCATCAACAGACGGGCAATAATCAGACGTTCTAGTAATTTCACCTTCACTATCATCAGTTTGGGTTTCAGCACCCCATCTTAACGTAAATTGATAAGATTTCTCAGCTGTTACCACATAAGAAATTGTCTTTGTTGCTTCTCCTATGGCAATTGGCAAAACTCCGCAAGCCAGAGGGTCAAGTGTTCCGGCATGACCTGTTTTAGCTCCCCCAAAAAAACGTCTGATAACGCCAACTACTTTCGCCGAAGACAGCCCAACTGGCTTGTTCAGAGCAATCCAGCCATGCGGGGTAGCCTGCTGCTGCGCCATAATACAAAACGGCTCTCTTATCTATCTGTCTGAATGGAGGAAAACAGACAGTTGATGCGATCAGCTATGTCATAGCTTTCATCTGCAACAAATTTCAAAACAGGCAGACGACGCAGATGCACCTTATGAGCCAAATGATGACGCAGCAAAGGGGCAACCTGATTCAGAACAGGCAGGACTTTATCAATATCAATCCCACCCAATGTCATAACATATATGCGGGCATTAGCTAAATCAGGGCTTACAGAAACTTCTGATATGGTGATCGACACTTGGTCAAGTTCAGGAATATGCGTTTCATGCCGAGCCAGAATTGCCGATAAATGATGACGTAAATCCTCGCCCACTCTTAATTGGCGCTGGCTCGGTCCAGCTGTTACTGATTTTGATCTACGCGGCATAATTGTTTCTCACCCGCAAGAAGGACTTATTTCTGAGTCCAGTATATGTGGTTAATCCAGTGTCCGGGCAACTTCTGTAACCTCAAAACATTCGATCATATCGCCCTCTTGAATATCGGAATAATTTTCAAAGGCCATGCCACATTCCGTGGATTCCCGAACCTCTTTTACCTCATCTTTAAAGCGACGCAGAGTCTTTAGTGACCCCTCATGGATTACCACATTATCCCGCAACAACCTGACTTTACAACCCCGTTTAATTATTCCTTCGGTTACCATACAACCAGCAACTTTGCCTGATTTTGACACGGAGAACACCTGCCGGATTTCGGCATAGCCTATGAAATCTTCCTGGCTGTCAGGGCTGAGCAGGCCGCCCATAGCTGCCTTTACTTCATCGACCAGTTCATAAATTATAGAGTGATACCGTATTTCAACATTATCACGTTTTGCCAAATCACGGGCCTGCGGAATCGCGCGCACATTAAAGCCGATCACCATCGCCTGTGAGGCTGCAGCAAGAGATATATCTGATTCAGATAACGCTCCTACACCACCAGTTAGAATGCGAGCTTTCACCTGTTCTGTGCCAAGCTTATCCAAGGCAGTGCGAATCGCTTCTAAAGAACCATGCACATCTGTCTTTATAACAATCGGCAGTTCTTCTGCTTCGCCAGCCGCAATCGCAGTCAACATCTGCTCGACTGACCCACGGGCAGACACAGCAGCCTGTTTGTCTCTGTTCCGACGCGAACGATATTCAGCAATTTCTCTTGCGCGAGATTCTGTTTCAACAACAGAAAATTGATCACCAGCCATTGGCGTGCCATTGAGTCCAAGAACCTCAACAGGTTGGCCTGGCAGAGCTAATTTGAGCTGCTTGCCCTTATCATTTAACAAGGCACGAACCCGACCTGATTCAGCTCCAGTTACGAAAACATCTCCAACACGCAATGTACCGCGCTGGACAAGAACCGTGGCAACAGACCCGCGTCCACGTTCAACTTTTGCCTCAACAACTGTCCCCTCCGCGTCACGATCCGGATTTGCTTTCAACTCAAGCAATTCAGCCTGGAGTAATATTGCTTCTTCGAGCTTATCTAGGCCTGAGCCAGTATGAGCCGACACATCTACACACAATATATCGCCACCAAAATCTTCGGTGACAATTTCATGTTGAAGAAGATCATTGCGAACGCGGCGAGGGTCTGCTTCAGGTTTATCGCATTTGTTGACAGCAACAATAATCGGACAGCCTGCAGCTTTAGCATGATTTATAGCTTCGATAGTCTGTGCTTTAACTGAATCATCAGCTGCCACAACCAGAACAACAATATCTGTTGTTACTGCGCCGCGGGAGCGCATTTCAGTGAAAGCTTCATGGCCAGGGGTATCAATAAAAGTAAACACATTACCAGAGCCCGTTTTAATCTGATAAGCACCAATATGCTGCGTAATACCTCCTGATTCACCTGCTGCCACATCGGTTGCCCTAATCGCATCGAGTAGGCTGGTTTTGCCATGATCAACATG
>DEBO01000041.1:6087-9706 GCA_002348585.1 Alphaproteobacteria bacterium UBA2954
AACATGACCCATAACAGTAACTACGGGCGGACGTGGCTTTAAATCGGCCTCATTATCTGGCGCGCCAGTTAGCCCATCTTCGATATCTGATTCAGACACGCGCTGCACTCTATGCCCGAATTCCATTGTTACAAGTTCAGCAGTTTCAGCATCAATTGTCTGGGTCACAGTAGCCATAATGCCCTGCTTCATTAGTTCCTTAACAATGTCAGCAGACCGTTCAGCCATTCTATTTGCAAGTTCCTGGACTGTAATGGTGTCTGGGATTACAACATCACGAACCTGTTTAACCTGTGGCTGGTCTTCACGCATTCGTGCTTTTTCTCGCTGTCGCCGAACAGAAGCTAACGAGCGCTGCCGTGAATCACCCTCTGATAAAGCCTGCGATATTGTAATTTTACCTGTACGGCGACGATCTATATTGCCACGTTTTTGATTTGCTGGCCGGCGCGGCGCCTCTACTTCTTCTGGACGGCGCCGTCCACGCATTGGCGTGCCTTCGCGCACCGGAAGAGGCGCTATTGAGTTGACGTCCCGTTCTGTCAAGCGGCTCCGCGCCTGACGTTGCGCATTTTCAATTGCCAGCCGTTCCATTTCTGTTTGACGAATAGCCACTGCCTTTTTTTCAATTTCTGCAAGCTCAGCCATCTCAGCACGTCGACGGGATTCACGCGGGTCAATTGCTTTTTCACCAGCTTCTTTTTCTTCATCATCATTTTCAGACTGGCTGCTTTCAGCTGTTGCTGTTTGCGTCTTTGACAGCCCCTCTTGAAGCACTTTAATTCGATTGGCGCGTTCTGCTGCTGTTAGGCGGTCATCAATTTGCACCGACGTTTCAACCGCCCCTTCTCTAGGTACAAGTGTCTCTGACTGCGTAGAGGCAGAAGCCCGCAACGCTGGGTTCAGAACACGTTTGCGTCTGACTTCAACCTGCACGTTTTTTCCACGAGTTGCAGACACACCGCTCCTCAGCGTCGTCTGATCAAGCCCTCCACCACCAAGTGTGAGTTTGCCACTTCCCGACAAGCTTAATTTTTTCGGCTTACTATTTTTTTCGCTCATAAACGACCTTTCCGAATCAATCCTGCCCGCATTATAAGCCCCAGGGCTTTGCAAACGCAGCATTACTAAGCTGTGTGCTAGGTAATACACCTGCTTGCCACCAAAAGACAAGCATTGCGCGCCAACTATCTTTTTTCATGAGCTTTTGTTACCCCTCGCCAACGCCGTAATTCTGTTCTGAACAGCGTCTCTAGCCGCCGCTCCGCTGATGAAGCGGCTCGGAACACCCCGGCATAAGCAACAGATTTGCTTCCTGAGACCTGGCCAAGCCAAACAGAGGGAACACCCTTTTCTACCCAGTCCGGCCGACAGCTACTGATCAGCTTCTGTGTCTCACGTAGACTGGCATCATCACCAATCAACAAGCCAGACAAAAGAGCTTGGCTGCGAAGCTTTCCACCCCCGGCAACCAACATCCCAACTTTCCGCATCATAGACAAACGCGCAATCAACTGATCAGCTAGACGGCGGTCCAAATTATCAAGAAAATTATCGCTAATTCGGACAGTCTGCTTCAGATGTCTGCTGAACTGGTTCCCTGATATGGCCTGGTTTATGGTTTCGCGCACTGCACTAACCCAGACACCGCGGCCACCAAGCTTATTGCCTGTATCAGCGATTAGCTCACCGTCCGGCGAGGCAACAAATCGAATCAAAACAGCCTTGTCAGCGATCTCGCCTGTAATGATACATTTGCGCTGCGGCCTGAAAAGCTTGATATTAGTCTGTTCCAGTTCTGGAGATTTATATGGAGATGACATATATCTGTGCTCCCTAAGCCTCTCATCTCTCAGCTATCCGCAACTTCAATAGCTTCAGTTTCTGCTGTTTCAGCGACCGCATCATCTTCAGTCTGTTCATCTGCAAACCAGTGTGCCCGAGCAGCCATGATAATATCACCAGCGACTGTTTCATCATCAATGCCATGCTCACCGAGAAGCCCAACCAGCTCCTCGCTGTCCAGTTCGGCCAAATCATCAAGGCATAAGATTTCATTTTCAGCTAAGGTCAGAATCATGCCAAGAGACAAATAATCAACTTCTTTCAGATCATCCTTAACCTTCAGCGTAACCAAAGCAGTCGTGATTCGGCTAGTTTCCGCCTCAACAAACTCTGTTGCGCGGTTTTGAAGTTCAGTGGCGATATCCTCATCAAAACCTTGTATGAGCGCAAGATCACTTACAGGTGTCAATGCAATATCGTCGACAGACACAAATCCTTCTGCTACTAATAGATGGGCTATCACATCATCAATGTTCAACGCCTCAATAAAGCGCGTGGAACGTGTCTTGAATTCTTCCTGCCTGCGTTCTGATTCTTCTGCTTCAGACAAAATATCGATATACCAACCGGTTAGCTGAGAGGCTAGGCGCACGTTCTGTCCGCGCCGGCCAATAGCAAGGCTGAGCTGATCATCAGGCACAACCACCTCAACACGCCCAGCAACCTCATCAACTACAACCTTCGCTACCTCAGCTGGGGCCAGCGCGTTTACAATAAAGGTCACCGGTTCTTCAGAGAAGGGAATAATTTCAATTTTTTCACCCTGCAACTCACTGACCACAGCTTGGACACGGCTACCTCTTAAGCCAACACAAGCACCAACTGGATCAATTGATGTATCACGTGACAAAACAGAAATTTTTGCGCGGCTTCCAGGCTCTCTAGCAACAGCCTTAATCTCTATTATGCCGTCATAGATTTCTGGCACTTCTTGCGTGAACAGTTTAGCCATAAATTCATTAGCACCGCGAGACAAGAAAATCTGGGGACCACGCACTTCCTCGCGAACGTCAACGATATAAGCCCGAACGCGATCACCTTGATTGAGATTTTCGCGTGGGATCATCTCTTCACGCCGGATAACCCCTTCAGCGCGGCCAAGATCGACGGTAATTGAATAACTTTCAGCGCGTTTGACTGTACCCAAAACCACCTCACCAACACGGTCCTTGTATTCCTGATATTGGCGCGCACGCTCAGCTTCGCGAACTTTTTGAGAGATAACCTGCTTTGCTGTCTGCGCGGCAATCCGGCCAAATTCAATGGGAGGCAATGGTTGGCGGAGAAAATCGCCAATGGCAAGACCGTGCTTTTCGCCTTCAGCCCCACTCATTTGGGTGGAATCATCTTCCACCTTGTCAACAACTTCCGTCCACCGTTCGAGCTGTATTGACCCTGTTTTACGGTCAATCATTGCGCGGATGTCTCGATCATTACCATATTTGGACCGTCCTGCCTTCTGAATGGCCTCCTCCATCGCCATGATGACCTCTTCACGCTCAATTGATTTTTCACGCGCAACGACATCTGCAATCTGCATCAACTCAAGTCCGGGAATTGAAGATGTGTCCATAAATTTCTGCCTCTTCTTTCAGCTTGTGTTCAATTTACTAATCAGTTTGTCCGAGAGTTTTTTGTTTGCCTGGCTTTATGCGCCGGGCTTGTTGTTTTAACTTCGAATAATATTCCGCCGGGTCCAACTTTGCGGAATCAATATTTGAAAATGCAAAACTGATCCGGCCTGTTCGTGTTTCAATTGTGATGTTGCCTTTCC
>DEBO01000041.1:10097-11714 GCA_002348585.1 Alphaproteobacteria bacterium UBA2954
ACCTTCACCTGTTCGCCCGCGAAACGCGTGAAATCAGTTTCACGTGTAAGGGGTCGGTCAATCCCTGGTGAACTGATTTCAAGTATATAAGCCTGGTCAATAGGGTCTTCCACATCCAGAACAGCAGCTAAATGACGACTGATTGCTTCACAATCCTCAACAGTCATATCTCTATCGTCACAAGGTTCTGCCATAATCTGCAACGCGGCCCGGCCGGCCTGTGTACCACCACCTGAGAATTGAACACGTACGCAATCAAAGCCAAGACTAGACAGAGCGGGCGTAATCATTTTTTCAAATTTTTGTACGCACATTCTCAAACTATAAGTTTCTCATTTTGATACTAGTAAGATTGCAATAAAAAAGGCGGGCTTTTAGACCCACCGGATTTTTACGTCTGGTTATATTGTTGGATAATAGACACAACATAGAAAAAATGCAAGTAAGGATTACCAGCTAGTTGCGTTTAAAGTCAAACCAGTTGGATACACGTCCTTCATGCTCACTCTTCACCATGTATCGTGACTTTGGCCAGCTAGAAGGACGCAAACGCCAGTCCTCAGCTGATTGGGCCGTCCAGCTAAATGCGGAATTACGTAAAACCTCAGCCAGCAACCAAGATTTTGCAACTGGGTGATCGCTGGCAAAACGCAAACTGCCCCCCGGCTTAAGACATAATGCCAGCTTGTCCAGAATGGGGGGACTGAAAATCCGCCTTTTTGCATGACGGGTCTTTGGCCAGGGATCAGGAAACATCACATATACAGCTGTAAACGATGATTCTGGGAAATCATCCAATATCAGACGAACATCATCAGGCCAAATTCTAATATTCTTAAGATTTTGCTCGTCAATATGGCGCAGCAGACTGACAATGCCATTAATAAAAGGTTCTGCCCCAATAAAGGCTGTATCTGGTCTAGCTTTGGCAAGAGCCGCCAAATGTTCGCCACCCCCAAATCCAATTTCAAGCGACAAAGAAGCACTTGGATCCACAGGAAAACATGCTAATAGACTGCTCGTTGTGTACGGACCCGCAGGCAGAACAAATTCTGGCAACAATTCATCCAACCTTTTTTGCATGACTGTGCTGAGTGGCCGGCCTTTACGCCGACCAAAAAAACGGGGGGGCAGTTTTATATCCTCCACAGCATATCCCTCAAGATAAAGCCTTTGATGTTTTTGTTCGAATCACCCAATTGCCGCCAGCAGATTGTCAATTAGATCTCGGCCCTCCCAGCTGAATGACCCTGGACCTGCTTCACCTGCGATGCGACCAAAATGACCGTAGGCGGAACTTGGCACATAGATTGGCTTGTTTAGACCAAGATGTTTACGGATGCTGCGCGGGGTCAAGCCCATAACCTCGCCTTTTGTAAGGATATTTGCAAGTATAGAGTCATCCATCCGGCCTGTACCATATGTGTTTACATAAATAGAGACAGGGGCCGCGACACCGATCGCATAGGCAATCTGTATCGTACATTTTTCAGCCAGCTCGGCTGCAACTATATTTTTTGCAAGATACCGGGCAGCATAAGCAGCTGATCTATCTACCTTTGTTGGGTCTTTACCTGAAAAGGCACCGCCGCCATGTGGGGCTGCACCGCCATAGGT
>DEBO01000041.1:12050-26371 GCA_002348585.1 Alphaproteobacteria bacterium UBA2954
ACAATAATTTTTCGGCCAGTCAGTCCAGCGTCACCATCTGGCCCACCAATTTCAAATCGGCCGGTTGGGTTGATCAGAAAATCATCTTCACCAACCATCCATCCCTCTGGCAGAATGTCCGCTACCACCGGGGTGATAAGCTTGCGTATATCGTTAACAGAAGCCCCAGAAACATGCTGGGTAGAAATAACCAACTTATCAACGCCTAGTATCGCACCACCATCATCATAGCGCAAAGTCACCTGTGACTTGGAATCAGGGCCTAAAATACTGTCTGTATCTGCTTTCCGTATTGAGGCCAGCTTTTTCAAGATCTGATGGGAATAATGGATCGGTGCAGGCATCAGCTCATCTGTTTCGCGGCATGCATAGCCAAACATTAGGCCCTGATCACCAGCTCCTTCATCCTTGCCTGAGTTGGCATCAACACCCAGTGCAATATGCGCAGACTGTTCATGTAAATAGTTCTGAAATTCAAAATCGGCGTGA
The DNA here is from genome assembly GCA_002348585.1 of Alphaproteobacteria bacterium UBA2954. Taxonomy (GTDB): domain Bacteria; phylum Pseudomonadota; class Alphaproteobacteria; order Puniceispirillales; family Puniceispirillaceae; genus JADHLI01. The sequence continues at coordinate 12,540 of DEBO01000041.1, forward strand.
TGGAATTTTTCCTGCTCATACCCAATATCTTTAATGGCCGCTCGCACGCAGCTTTCAATCTCTGCCATGATCCTATCGAGATTATCTGCAGACGCTCTAACCTCACCCGCGAGAATAATTCGGTTAGTTGTAGCCATGGTCTCACATGCAACTCGAGCTTCAGGTTCATACGATAGAAACAAATCCAGAACCGTATCAGAGACCCTATCACAAACCTTATCCGGATGGCCTTCTGACACTGATTCTGAGGTGAATAAATATGACATTACTCTTCCTCACGTCATGCACATATAATGTTAATTTATCCGTTCTTATTGCGTCTTTGGTGAGAAAATTCAAGCCACAATGACATAAAAATATACCCGAGCAGAAGCAATAGAGGAGCAACCATACGTAGTTGCGTATAAACTGTTCCTTCAAGAGCTGGAGGCACGGGCGCATCAATCACAGCATCAGCGCCCAATTTAGAGCGCGCAAGCACACGCCCGTAAGCATCTATGGCCCCTGAAATCCCCGTATTGGCGACTCTAAAAACAGGCAGTCCTTCCTCAATAGCACGCATGCGTGCTTGTGCAAAATGCTGATGTGGCCCTGCTGTTTGGCCAAACCATGCATCATTACTCAAAGTCAACAACACGTCGGGCCGAAAATTATCTGCTGAAATGAAGTCAGGGAATATTATCTCATAGCAGATCAGAACCCGAAAGCTGCCGATATCAGACACAATTACCGGTTGTGCCGCCTGTCCCTGTTTAATATCAACTGACCCGGCTATGACATCGAGAAATGGTATACCACGGAAGGGCACGTATTCACCAAACGGAACCAGATGCTGTTTGTCATAAATCTTCTGCATTTGACCACCACGATCAAAAAACAAGACAGAATTAAATAGATTTCCTGCCTCATCACGGCGCAGGATTCCTGTTGCCATCATACCAGACGGGCTAGTGATAAGCTTTGCCATATTTTCGACCAGCTTTGGCTCATGTGGCCAAACACTCGCCAAAGCTGCTTCTGGCAACACCGTTAGATGTGAAATATTTGGTTCTTGCCGCGCCAATGCAATCATCTTATCAAGATGGGCTCCACGCTGGTCAAAGTCCCATTTATCTTGCTGAGAAATGTTTGGCTGGATCAGCCTAATAATTGGAGACAGCTCATCCATATCTAGTTCTGGTGGAAATGTACGCACGCGGTCTGCGGACAGTATAAGACAGAAAAAAAATGGCGTTAAGGAAACACAAGCAAGACTAAATTTGCGCTGCATTATCAGCGAAGGAGCCACAATCACAGACAACACCAGAAAATTCAGACCATTCTGGCCGACAAAAGATGCCCCCTGCGCCAATATCGGCGAGCCTAAAAATGCATGTGCTGTGACATTCCAAGGAAAACCTGTCAGCATAACCGAACGCAAATAATCAGCACAACCAAGACAGATAATGAATCCAATTAACCGTGCAGATTTGCTGGAAAAAACCCTGAAGGCCAAAGCTACTCCTGCTGCCCAGAATAAAGCCAGAAACAATGGAAACAGCAAACACACAAAAGGCAGCAGAAGCAGTTGCAGCCCCCCATCAACAAATAATGATGAACCAATCCAATATAAAGACGCCATAAACCACCCCCAGGAGGACAGTCCGACATATAATGCGGCCTGCCGTGCGGTAAGAGCATTTACAGCAAAATAAAAAACAGGCGAGAAGAACAATATAGCTGGCACAATATTCATAGGGGGCAGAGCCAGACTTGCGGCTATACCAGCACATAGGCAAAATATGTGTTTAGGCATCCGCAAACATAGGCTTGTCACTTTCATTCTTTGCATTCAAGCCGGAGATTCGAACTATATTCACTCGCCTTGGGTCTGAATCAAGCACTTCAAATTCAAGGCCACTTTCATGAATAATTACCTCACCACGCACAGGCACATAGCCTGCTGTCGTGATCACAAGTCCACCGACTGTGTCCAGTTCTTCACGTTCATCACCATCAAGATTAATATTATAAAGCAGCTCCAGAGAGCTCAACTCAAGACGTGCATCTGCGACAACACTACCATCAGGTTCAACATCAACATGCGGGGCATCAGACTGGTCATGCTCATCTTCAATCTCACCAACAATTTCTTCAACCAAGTCTTCGATTGTAATCAGCCCATCAATGCCGCCAAACTCATCTACAACCAGGGCAAGATGTAGACGCTTAAGTCGCATTTCCTGCAGCAGATCAAGAAGACGTATGGAAGGAGAGACAAATAATACAGGCCTGAGGAGATCTGAAAGTGACGCTGGCTCACGGTCAAGCGCATGTGCGATCAGATCCTTGATGTGCAACATCCCCAATAACTCATCCATATTGCCTTTATGGGCAGGCACACGGCTATGAGCTGCTTCACTAATTTGGCGGATAACGGATTCAAACCCATCTGTAATATCCACCGAAACAATATCTGCACGAGGGATCATCACATCTTCAGCCAAAATATCCCGCAGACCCAGCATATTCCGAAGTAGAAGGCCTTCTTGACCGTCAAAGCCAGTGCCTTCTTTATTAATAAAAGTCTCAATCAGGCCGGTGACTTCATCACGAACTGTTATTTGTTTTTTAAAAAAGGGCCATTTTGGTGTAAATTCAAACTTGCTCATAAATTGGTGTCTCTGGCTTCGACAGGCGTGTATATAACATCTTGGTAGGGATCAGTTATTCCTATCTCCGTTAAGAGATGTGACTCAAGTTTTTCCATTTCAGCCGCCTCATCATCAAGAATATGATCAAATCCTGCCAGATGAAGCAAGCCATGCAGTATCAGATGGGCGGTATGATCCTGTTCGGCAATCCCGGCTACTTTTGCTTCAGACATAACTGTTTCAAAGCCAAGAACCAGATCCCCCATAAACAGCCTACCTTCGTTTAAAGAAGACCAATCGCCAGATGGGAAAGATAGAATGTTTGTTGCGCCAAATTTGCTGCGAAACTGCTGGTTCAGTTCAGCTATTGTAAGATCATCTGTCCAAAGCACAGAAACCTCTATCGGCCCAGGAAACTTTGAGGGCAAAAATCTAGCCGCAAGGTCTATCAGTGTGATACATTTCATCTCACTGCTGAAAAGACAGTCAGCCCAGCGGGAATCAGAGATATTATGGTCAAAATGGTGATGATCAACTGAAACCCAGCTGTGATATGTATGTTCATCTGCGGCCGGACTGTCCGGTTCAGGATCTTGTTCTGCTGACGTCATCTCAACGGAATGGAGGGGCATAATCAGGAAATCTGTCTTTATCATTCAAAATAAAATGAAATTCTCTTGTCATGTATATTTCTGACAATTGAGTGTGGCGAGAAGTTTCAATTTTGTCTAGTCTCATATGCTTTCAAGATCCGGGCAACAACCGAATGCCTGACTATATCCTCTCCAGAGAGGCGTATTGTACCTATACCTCTAACCATTTCCAACCTGTTGACTGCATCAGATAAACCAGATAACTGACCGCTGGGGAGGTCAATCTGAGACAGATCGCCCGTGATAATCATTCGAGAATCTTCTCCCAGACGAGTCAATACCATTTTCATCTGAACCGGTGTTGTGTTTTGCGCTTCATCAATGATGACAAAGGCATTGGTAAGTGTCCGTCCCCGCATGAAAGCAAGCGGAGCAATTTCGATCTCACCGCTAGCAAGCATCCGGTCGAATTTTTGGGAAGGCATCATATCGTAAAGTGCATCATAAAGTGGTCGCAGATAGGGATCAACCTTCTCCTTCATATCGCCAGGCAAAAACCCTAGACGCTCCCCTGCTTCAACAGCTGGGCGCGAAAGAATGATTCGGTCAACTAATCTACGCTTCAGACAATCAACAGCCCAAGCAACCGCCATATATGTTTTGCCAGTTCCCGCTGGCCCAAGACCAAACACCACCTCATGTGCCTTAAGCAGCTTGAAATAAGCAGACTGACCCGCAGTACGGGGATAGATATTCTTTTTCCAGGTAGTTGCAAACACCGACTTGTCAATTGGTGACTTGTCTGGATCCACACCATTTTCAGCTTGACGTAGCAAATCATCGACCAGAGTGGCACTCAACTCTGTAGCGGCACCATGGCTTGAAAGTTGACGATAAAGACTCGTAAAAGCCTGGCTGGCTTTATCTACATTTTTTTGTTCACCTGCAATGGTGATCTGGTTGCCAAAGCTGCTTAATCCAACATGTAGAGCTTGTTCGATGCGGGCTAGGTGACGGTTATGCTGACCGCAGAGCAGGCTTAGCCGTTCATTATCATCGAATTCAAGGCAGATTTGCTTATTCCCGGCAGTTTCGCTCAAGCTACATTCTCTTCTGATTTCATCTGTTGTGGACGCTTACCTCTTTGACCCAGAAGTGAATTTTGTCTAGCCTCTTTGACAGTGACCGTGACCATCTTCCCAAGCTGAGTGTAATCTCCTTCCAAATAGACAGACTGCATAAACGGGCTGCGGCCTGTTACCTGACCGTCACGACCACCCATTTTGTCAATCAGCACAGCCATCTGCTTTCCTTCACATGTTTTATTAAATGCCATTTGCTGAGCGTCCAAAAGCTGCTGTAAGGCTGAAAGCCTGTCAGCCTTAACCTGCGCCTCAACCTGCTGATCATCTCCTGCAGCTGGCGTGCCCGGGCGCGGGCTGTATTTGAATGAATAAGCAGACGCATAACCTATATCAGCAACCAGCTTGATTGTATCAGCAAAGTCACGGTCTGTTTCACCAGGGAACCCAACAATAAAATCGCCTGACAGGGCAAGGCTGGGTTTAAATGTGCGCAACCTATCAATAACCCGACGATAATCATCCGCTGTATGGCGGCGATTCATCGCTTTGAGGATTCTGTCTGAACCTGCCTGAACAGGCAGATGAAGATAGGGCATCAATTGTGGCACATCACGATGAGCGCTCATTAAATCATCATCCATGTCCAGCGGATGTGAGGTTGTGTAACGCAACCTTGGCAGGCCGTCAATTTCTGCTAATTCACGAATCAAGCGGCCCAGCCCCCAATTAGTGCCATCAGGTGCAACCCCATGCCACGCGTTCACATTCTGACCAAGCAATGTGATCTCCCTTGTCCCAGCCGCAACAAGCCGTTTTGCTTCAATGATGATTTGTTCAGCTTGGCGAGAAAATTCAGCGCCACGGGTGTAAGGCACAACACAGAAGCTGCAGAATTTATCACAACCTTCCTGCACAGATAAAAATGCCGCAGGGCCCCTGGGTGCAGATTCTTCAGGCAGAAAATCAAACTTTACCTCAGTTGGAAACTCTGTATCTATAACACTTAGCCTTGAAATTGGATCCGCCTTGGCGACCAGTTCAGGCAAGCGGTGATAGGTTTGCGGTCCAACGACCATATCAACCCAAGGAGCCCGCCTTGTAATTTCCTCACCCTCTGCCTGTGCCACGCAACCAGCAACAGCAATCAAAATCTGTCTGTTTTGCTGCACAGCTGCCCGGTCTTTGAGCTTGCGCAAACGGCCGAGATCAGAAAACACCTTTTCAGAAGCTTTTTCGCGAATATGGCAGGTGTTCAGAATCACCATATCTGCATCTTCAAGCGAGTCTGTCGGCATGTAGCCCGTAGGCGCAAGTACATCCTTCATCCGCTCGGAATCATAGACATTCATCTGGCAACCAAAAGTCTTAACAAAAAGTTTTTTCATTTACGCGTTGCGTATCCTTTAAATCTGCTCTGAAGCCAACACATTTATCACTTGGCCTGTTACGAAGTTATTTGCCTAGCCTTATTCCCGTCGTCAAGCCCTTCTGCGCAAGTGAATGGCCGCATTTTTCACCTCAGATGACACTTGAGAACAAGCGCATCTGAAATCTTTGCTCGCCGCCGGTAATAATTGGGGCGTTTTCCTGCCAATTCAAATCCGCAAGATCTGTACAGGTTATACGCGCTCTTATTGGTCGCCTCAACTTCAAGCAGGACGAGGCTTACTCCATGCTTGCTGCCAAGATGAAGACCCTTTTCCAGCAAATGGCGACCTATACCTTGTCTGCGCAAAGATTCTCGCACACATAATTCTATCACATCAGCTGTATTACCGGCCTGTTGTAACAAGATGAAACCTACCGGGTAATCTGCATCGAAAGACACTACACCAAAACAGTTTGAATGGCAGCAGAGTTTCATGATCACAGCTGATTCCTGCTGCCGTTCAGCCCCGTAAACATCACAAAAAATCAATGTGATTGCTTCAGCATGACCGCGCGTGACAGCCGTGTAGTGTATGTTATGGACGGTCATACCAGACCTGACGCTTTGCCAAACCAAGTTTTGGAGCAACTACATACAACGGCTCAAAGCCAGAACAGGGATAGAGATGTGGTAAAGATAAAGATCGAAGCGCGTAACGCCCAATCATCTGTGCATCTAAGGACCTCGGCTGACAGAAAATGCGTTTTTCTGTCGAAACCAGAGCAGCAAGGTCTGTAACATGACCTGTTAACGTCAGGCACAGTCCATCAAAACGCAGACAGGCCTCTTCAATATAGGATGTTATCCGTTTTAATGGCACATCCCTGACGGGAGACAACATGTTCGCCTGCGGACCAAATTCCTGTACAAAAAGGGAATTCCTGCGCGTATCAGCAAAACAGAGGTGGGGCCCTGACTGCTTTTGCTCTGTTTGACCTTGTATAATCGAGTCAACAGCTAGCGCGGCCAGACCATTGACTCCAAGCGGGGTTGCTGTAGTGGCAAGCATATACCCTTTGGCAGCAGACAAACAAACACGAAGTCCTGTAAATGATCCCGGTCCGCATCCGGCCGCAATATGGGTTAAGTCTGAAAAAGATGCATCTGCCTCTTCCATCAAACCTTGAACCATATCCACAAGATATTCACCATGTCCAAAACGAGCATTATGCTGTTTGAATGCAACACAGCCTCCATAATTTAAAAGGGCAACGGACACTGCATCTCCGCTGGCCTCCAAAGCCAGCAGAAGGCGATATTCAAAATAATCTCTTTCAACAGACAACTTCTTGACTGCACCTTCCGCTTTGTTTCCAATCAGCTTGGGAAATTTAGATTTATCCGGTGTTGCAGTCGAGGTCAAAAAAAATTATTGTAGGGCAATTTTAAGGACAGTATGGTTGGTTAGGCAAATGATGGGAAAAAACAGTAAGAACTGGCGAACACGACTAAGCCTCCCCATTCAGATGACTGCCTTTATGGGCAGCCTTTTTGTAGTTCTGAGCCTAAGCAGCTTCACACCTGCAACGGCGCAAACTGCAGAACCAATGCGCGACAGTGCTACGGTCATTATGTATCACCGGTTTGGCGAGGGACGCTACCCATCAACAAATATCAGTATGAAGATGTTTAAGGAACATCTGGCCCTGCTTACAAATGGCGACTACAACATTCTATCGCTACCGAAGATCGTTGAAACATTAAAATCAGGCCAACTACTGCCCGATCGCACAGTGGGTATAAGCATTGATGATGCCTATCTGTCTGTCTATGAGAATGCCTGGCCTTTGCTGAAAGCGGCTAGTCTACCCTTTACAATCTTTGTCGCAACCAGCCCTGTCGATCGGAACCTGTCCGGCTATATGAGCTGGGATCAATTACGGGAATTAAAAGCTGCTGGCGTGACAGTTGGCTCACAAACACACACCCATCCGCATATGCACAAGCTGAGCGTTGAGCGCGTTCGAGAAGAAATTGATACCTCTAATCAGATTTTTTTAAACGAGCTGGGCGAACGCCCTGTGCTGTTTGCCTATCCATATGGCGAATATAGCCGCTTTGTAATTGATGCTATTAAAGACGCTGGCTTCACTGCGGCTTTTGGTCAGAATTCAGGAATCATGCACACAGATGAGGATTTTTTTGAGCTGCCCCGGTTTGCATTCAACGAGAATTATGGAGCGATAAGCAGGCTGAAATTAGCCATTAACGGGCTCCCTCTCAAAATCAAAGAGCTGACCCCAGACGATATGGTCTTGAAAGATAACCCGCCTATTTATGGATTTACATTAGATGAAGAAATGAGCCCTGTCAGTCAGTTACGCTGTTTTGCCAGCAATCACGGGAAATTAGAGGTTTTTTTGCTGGGCCTGCGAGCAGAAATCCGGCTCCCCGGCCCACTACCCTCGCCCCGCGGGCGGATTAACTGCACTATGCCCGCAGGCAAAGAACGGTGGCGGTGGTATGGCCGACAGTTTTTAACCCCCTAAAAAAAGCGCGGCACTAGCTGAGCCACTTCAAACCGCTGCATATCATTTTGAGATATGATACGCCGGATTTTGGCAAGATAGGCATCGCCAATTTGCGCATAATTTGACAATCCTTCTATTACTTCATTAACAGAAACCTGTTCTGGCGCGGCCAAACGGCGGGATCTAATCTCTCGGAAAGCCTCATAAGCCCAGTGCGAATTCAGATTAAACATATAGGCCCGCACAGATGACAACAAATCTGGGAACCGCCTTACAGATGCTCGCGGGTCGCTCTGATTGGCAGCCTTTATGCCCAATTTGTCATTCCAGACCCACTGACCAAAAAGGGCGTTTCCTTCCAAGGCAAATCTAGATTGGCCCCATCCTGATTCAATTGCAGCTTGTGCAAGCGCAATCGATACTGGAACAGGAGCAACCCGACGAAGCAGTTCATCTGTCCAACCTTGTTTATCAATAAGACTGGCTGGCATCCGGTAACGTTGAGCAAAAGACCGCAGTAAATCATTGTCTTCTGCTTCAATGCCCTGAATGACAGCTTTACGCTGGCGAGCAATATCTTCATTTGCCCGCAGAATGAGAGGCAGAATTGTCTGTTTAAAGCGTTCTTTTCGAAGTTCAGTATCAAGAGGCCTGAGGTCAGACATGCGCACAACAAAAAGGCGGGGCACTTCTGTTAGGCCGGAAGATGACAAGCTGTAATCTATGCTTTTGGGAAGGGGTGGAGGGGGAAGTTTTGGCAGTGAACCCCTTCTTTCAGGCGCTTTGTTGGGCGGCAGTATAGCCGCAACCAGCCGGGCATTTGCCTGTTCAATCTTCTGTTCAAGCTCAGCCAGTTTTTCAAACGTCAGACCAAGCTGTTGTTTTTGCGTGATTAGCTCATCCAGTTCCCTATCCAGATGACTAACAACCTCAAACTGAGGTGTTTGGTGCTTTAGAAACAAATGCATTGGCGGGACAACACCTGTTAACGGCAAAGCAAACCCGGTGAACAGCGCTCCCAATAAAAAAAGGAGAATTGTTCTATTACCAATATGGATTGTGATCTGCTGATTAAGCGACAAAATAGACCCCGCTGGCCAGTTACCGTGAAGTTCTAGCTGTCTGTCGGACGAACCTCACGCACTTCAGGAATATAATGGCGCAACATATTTTCAATACCCATTTTCAGTGTTGCTGTAGAACTTGGACACCCTTGACATGCCCCGCGCATCTGCAATGTCACCACACCATCTTTAAAGGAATGGAAGGTAATATCACCACCATCCATAGCAACCGCTGGACGGACACGGGTATCGAGAAGATGCTTAATCTGCTGGACTGTTTCATCATCATCTTCTGATGTGCTAGCTTCATTCTTGGTCTCAATGATGGGGAGGCCAGACGCAAAATGCTCCATTATCCCAGCAAGTATAGAAGGTTTCAGCACAAACCAATCAAGCCGCTCTGCTTTTGTAACAGACAGAAAGTCACCGCTGAAGAAGACTGATTCAACGCCATCAATGGCAAACAGCCGGGCGGCCAAAGGAGAGGAGTTCACCTCTTCTAGTGAGTTGAATTCGGCTGTGTCACCTGGCAGTACGGCCACGCCAGGTATAAATTTTAATGTTGATGGATTTGGTGTGTCTTCAGTTTGAATGAACATGGTCAAACATCCTTCACGGGAATTTACTTATCATCAATGTCTGGTTGATAGTGCCAGCAAGTCCCATTTTCTATTCTCCTAATTGCTACCTGCGTATTTTCTCGGCGAAATTCAAGCAGCAAAGTATCTTTAATCATTCTAACAAATCAAGGATACATTAATTGAGCCTTTTTGCATAGGCGCAACACGCAGAATAAGCGCACATACCTGTTAAGGCGGGGTCAGTCCGATGATCTTTTTCACATCCTCTAAAACAGGGCCAGCTACAGCGTAGGCCTGTTCTGCACCAAAGGCCAACAGCTTATCTATCTCATCGGGCTCAGCCAGAAGTTGATTCATCTTCTGGCTGATAGGGGAGATAACATCAACCACCAGATCAGCGAGGGCCGGCTTGAAGACGCCAAATCCCTGACCGCCAAATTCAGCTAGAATATGTGATTCACTCCGCCCTGAAAGACCGGAGAATATGCCAACCAGATTGCGCGCTTCTGGCCGATCAGTTAGCCCCTCAACTTCAGAAGGGAGCGCTTCAGCATCTGTCTTTGCCCGCTTAATTTTCTGAGCAATATCATCAACAGAGTCAGTCAGATTTATGCGTGTGGCATCTGATGAATCTGACTTACTCATCTTCGATGACCCGTCGCGCAAGGACATCACCCGCGAAGCTGTCTTTTGTATCTGTGGTTCTGGCTGAGGAAAAAAACCAACATCAAACATTGAATTGAAAGCCAAAGCGATATCACGTGTCAGTTCAAGATGCTGTTTTTGATCCTCGCCTACCGGAACATGTGTTGCTTTATAACACAGAATGTCAGCTGCCATCAGCGTTGGATAAGCATACAGGCCAACAGTCGCATTTTCCCTATTCTTACCCGCCTTTTCCTTAAATTGTGTCATCCGGTTCAACCAGCCCAGACGCGCCACGCATTTAAATATCCAAGCTAGCTCTGCATGCTGCGGCACACGAGACTGATTGAAAAGAACAGAACGGGATGGATCTATACCTGAAGCAATCAGGCAAGCCGTAACTTCGCGGATTGACCGGCGCAAATTGACCGGTTCCTGTGGCACCGTAATCGCATGCAAATCAACAACACAATAAATACAGTCAAAATCTGTTTGCAGATCAACCCAGTTTTTGATCGCGCCTAGATAATTACCTAGATGAAGGTTTCCTGTTGGCTGAACACCAGAAAAAATGCGGCCAGCGCTTTTCATATATCTGTCTCCTTCATTGACAGTCCTTACGGCAGAACGGCTCCTGTTATGACCTGCATTGCCTGTTTTCTCAAGCTCTTTGTTCTTTTGCGCTGACAAGAAAGGCCTTTGTCAGACCTAATAAATGACCAGCAATCAGATATAAACTGGTTCCCAAGACAACACTGAATATCATAATCACCGACTCAGAAATAAAAGCCACATACAACCAGGGAAGACAAACATACAAGCCAACGGCCATCACAGCAGCAGCCAGGCCAGCTTTTAGAATGACCGTTGTGGCTTTGCCATTCAACCGACCTGCCCTGACTAGCCAGCCCGCCTGCCAAATCAGAGCCAGCCAGGAAACCAGTGATGTAGCGAGAGCTAAACCCACATGTTGGTAAATCTGCATCAAAGCCAGGCTGAGGACAATATTCAAGCCCACTGACGCACAGGATGTTACCAAGACGAACCGGCCTCGATCCATTGCATAGAGAGCTACTTGTGTCAGTTTCAACCCAACGAAGGCTGGCAAGCCAAGCGCATAGGCCATTAAAGCCCAGGCCGCTGCAGTCGCATCAGAATCCAGAAATTCGCCGGAGCGAAATAAGCCTGTAATCAGAACATCAGACAAAACTAGAAACGCAGCCACCGCTGGGATTGTCAGAATTGACACCGGTATGATGGCAAGTGACAATTCTTTGCGGAATACCTGTTTTTTCGCCTGTTGTGTTGAATGATGCCCAGCTTCAATTCGCGACAGCCTGGGCAGGAGCGCTGTGCCCATGGCTATGCCCACCAACCCCATTGGCAGCTGCGCCAACCTGTCTGCATAATATAACCAGGAAATCGATCCTGTAGCTAAAAGCGACGCCAGGACAAGATCAACAAGTAGATTAATCTGCATAGCTCCAGCACCTAGGGCGGCAGGGATAAAACTGAACCACATTTTACGAGCTTGAGCTGACAAACTGAAACGGAAAAGAGGCAAACGGATACGCTGGCGCTTCAATTGCTGCTGCAGCAATATCATCTGCCCCGCACCCGCTAGCAGAACGCCAAAGGCAATCGGCAGGCCAAGATGGGCAGCAGACAGATGCAGCTGTTCTTGGAAGAAAGGCACGCAAAATGCTCCACCAATCAGACAGGCATTCAAAATAACTGGGGCAAATGCGCCACCAAAATAAGAATTATGGCTGTTCAAAAGTGCTGCCCACAGCGCAACAAGCGAAATCATTGGCAAATAGGGCATGGTCAGGCGAGCCATATCCACAGCCGCATCCAAGCGATCAGGTGTCGCTAAAAAACCAGGGGCAAGACCACCGACAATAAATGGCATGAACAGCTCCATAACCAGAAGAATAAGACATAAGCCCATAAATAAGGCTGTTTGAACCTCGGCTGCCAAAATGATGGCGGTATGTTCTGATTTCTGCTGTCTGGCAAGACTGTAACTTGGCAAAAAAGCATTGGTCAACGCTCCTTCAGCTGTCAGCCGCCGAAACAAGTTTGGCAGCTTAAAAGCAACTAGAAAGGCATCTGTTGCGGCGCCAGCACCCAGATAGTGCGCAAAAACTACATCACGAATAAACCCCAGCATACGAGAGATAGCTGTTAGCCCACTTATCTGGCGAAAAGCCGAAAACAGGGTCTTGTTGGCCATCTACACCCTTTCCTTATCGTGACCTGTATCAGACACCCGCGGATGAAATACGCCCATCAAGGTATGTTTTATTCGATCCTGAGTTGTTTTACGTTCAATTTTCAGGCCATAGACATCTTTTACATAGAATACATCAACAACCTTCTCACCATAAGTGGAAACAGTTGCGGAATTAATTTGCAAGCCAAGCTGAACAAGATGATAGGTGATTTGATATAACAGGCCCGGCCTATCCGCCCCATTTACCTCAACAACAGTATGCGTGTTACTGCGGTTATTACTGACAATGACTCGTGGCGGCACTGTCATTGCCTTTTGACGCTTGGTCCTTTTCGCTGATCGCTCCTGAAGTTGATCAAACAACGAAATATCTCCAGCAAGAGACTGTTCTATGGTTTTTGAAATGCGTTTCTGGGTTTGCAAGTCTGTAACTGCTTCCCTGTTTTGATTCTGAATTCTGAACTGATCAAGGATGGTCCCATCATGGCGAGTATTGATACGGGCATTCATAATGGAACAGCCAGCAATGGCAACAGCACCTACGATGCGGCTAAAAAGACCGGGGTGATCTGCAGCCATCACGACCAGAATCGTAGACGTGTTATCATCATCAATTTCAAAATCGATTAGCAGTTTCCTCACACCAGCATTGAAGGACTCTGCCAGCCGGGCATGACGCACATGCGATTTTGCCGAAAAATTTGTCCAATAACTAGGGTAAAACAACTGCGCATGAGCACCGAATCTGTCATCATCCCAGTCAGTCAAAGCATGACGTGCTGTTTGTATTGCATCAGCCGCCGCCAAAGATGAGACTTCTGAAGGTGCTGCGCCACCCAATACAGCTTCAGCCCGGCTGTACAGATTCCGCATCAGGCTGGCTTTCCAACCATTCCAGATTTCCGGCCCTACTGCAAGAATATCTGCGACTGTCAGAACTAGAAGCAGTTTCAGCCGCTCAGGCGATTGTACCACTGCTGCGAAATCTGAAATGGTCTGTGGGTCATTCAAATCATACCTGAACGCTGTTTTGCTCATCAACAAATGATGACGAATCAACCAGATTACTGTTTCTGTTGTTTCCTCATTCAAACC
>DEBO01000042.1:0-8476 GCA_002348585.1 Alphaproteobacteria bacterium UBA2954
ATACGCACGACAAGACCGCCTAACAATGAAGGATCAACCTTCATTTCAAGCGATATATTCTTTGATCCCGCCAACTTGGCAACAGTATCCTCAACAACTTTTTGTCGCTGACTGTCTAGTGAGATAGCTGAAATAACTTCGGCAGAAATCTGACCATTACGCCGGGCCACTTCCTCAGCAAAGGCCTGAATAATCTGTTTCAACGCAAACAGGCGACCGTTATTGGCGACCGCCCCTATAAACTTGATGGTGAGGCTGTTAGCTCCAGCCTTTTCCATCACGGCCATAACCGCTTTTGCCTGCTCAGTCCGCGCATACACGGGCGATTCAATAACAGAATTCAATTCAGCATTTTCTGACATCAGGCTTTTCAGTCCGGTTAAATCGGAGAGAATAAAGTCTGTTGCTTTTGCTTCAACAGCCAACTCATAAAGTGCTCCCGCATATCGGCCAGCTAAACCTTTTTCATTTGAACTCACGACGCAGTCCTCATTGCCTAAAATATGGCCCTTGACTTTTGACCTTCTCTGTTTCCAGCAGTGTTTTTCCAGGCGCCAACTTAAGGTGGACTTCCTAGTCTGAATGAAGGTGTTTTTTCAGTTTGGGAGTTATCATACCCCTAACGCAAAGGCAAGTCTGAGACAGGCAAAAAAACGCCCTGCGGCAATAATATCTACAGATCTGCGCAGCATTCAGCATCGGCTGCCAACCTCTCGAACCCCTTAAAGACAGCCTATTAAAGAAAGCTATAGGGGTCTATATCACACACAACTCTCACGCCAGAGGGCAATTTAGCCCCAGATACCCACGATTCTATAATTTTTTGCAACGCAACCTGCCGCTCTGTGCGTACCAGAAACCTGATTCTGAACTGGCCCCTTACACGGCTAAGCGGGGCCTGCGCAGGGCCATAAACGTCAACTTTATCGTATTGCGGCCTAATATCATTCAAATGACGGGCAGCTTGTTCAAGTTTCACAACATCATTTGCCGACAAGATCAGTGCAGCCAGTCGACCAAAAGGCGGCATTCCCGCAGCTTGGCGGGCTTCAGCCTCAGCATTCATAAATTTATCTCTGGCCTCATTCGGGTTGTCGTCTGGCCCAACCATTAGGGCCTGCATCACTGGATGTTGGGGCTGAAACGTCTGGATGAGCACTTCACCGGGGCGCTCTGCCCGCCCGCTTCGGCCTGCAACTTGCCACAGCAACTGATACGTGCGTTCTGCTGCCCTAAGATCGCCACCGCCAAGGCCTAAGTCAGCATCAACGACCCCAACCAATGTGAGATCCGGGAAATGATGGCCTTTAGCAGCCATCTGTGTGCCAATAATTATATCTATTTTCCCCTCCACAATATTAGCAAACATAGTGTCTGCATTACCTGCCTGGACAGTATCACTGGAGAGGACAGCAATCTGAGCATCTGGATAACGTTGAATAAGTTCCTCATGAAGCCGCTCGACACCTGGTCCAATCGTGCGTAGGCTGTCTGTTTGTTCACACGACGGACAGGTATCAGTTATGGGCTGGCCAATCCCACAGAAATGACATTGAATGCGGCCAGCCAACTTATGGGTTACCAAAAGTGAATCACATTGATGGCAGGTCAGCCTGTAACCACAAGAGCTGCAGACGGTCATAGGCGCATATCCCCGCCTGTTTAAAAATAACAGCGACTGTTCGCCTGCTTCCAGTCGAGCGGTTATGGCCACCAACAGTTCAGATGACAACCATTTCCCAACTTCTGGCTTTGACAGGCGCAAATCGATGAGACTAACTTTTGGCAGATTTGCTTGACCATAGCGGCTAGTCAGTCTCCAATGATACCAGTCTGGTGACACCGCATGGTCTGCCCCTCTGATAGTAGTTAGGGTGCCCGCACAGCCTGCATGAACCCAGCTCTCAAGAGAAGGGGTAGCGCTGGCCAAAATGACTGGAATACTATGTATTTTTGCTCGCATGATAGCCATATCACGAGCCTGATAGCTGACCTGCTCTTCCTGTTTATAGCTGCCGTCATGCTCTTCATCTATGACAATAAGGCTCAGCTGTGAAAACGGCAGAAACAAGGCTGAACGCGCGCCAGCAACAATCATAGGCTGACCTGATACAGCCTTTCGCCAAATCAATTTTCGGCGGGCTGAAGGCAATGATGAATGCCAGATAAAGGGTTCCTGCCCAAACCATTTTTCAAACCGGGCTTTCCAGGATGATGTCAGAACGATTTCCGGTAGTAGAATTAAGACCTGCCGCCCGCAGTTAAGTTGTTTGATCACCTGATCAAAATAAACTTCTGTTTTGCCTGAGCCAGTAATCCCATCAATGAGATGAACTCCAAAACAATTTGACAGACTGTCAATATTATCCGCAATAGATTGCTGAGTTGAGGTCAACTTATAAGGGGTGGTCAGGGGGTAGTCAGATATGGAAGTTGGCCCTGTCCTTTCAGCCCGCGGCTGCCTGGTCTGGCTCAGAACTCCCTCCTCTGCAAGCCGCTTTATAACTGAAGACGACACGCCTGCCTCTCTGACCAATTCTGAAAGAGGCAGAGGGGGCGCAGACTCCAGAACATGAATGACCCGCAAACGTTGCGGAGTCAAATGCGTGGTATCAGTTTTCTGTCCGGAAAGTCTATATAAAGTCTGAAGAGGCGGTGGCAGCAGTGCAGAAGGCGTATTCAGAAGCAGCCGCATAACCGGACCAAATGGCGCCAGCGTCCAGCGGCTGACAGCTGACAGAAACCGCATGGTCTCGTCTGTCAGAGCTGGAACATCAGCAAGACAAATCACCGGTTTCAGCCGGTCAGACGAAATATCTCCAGTCTGGTTATGACTGACAAGAAGTCCCCAAACCTCACGAGCTCCTAACGGCACATTTACAATAGTACCTGCAGGACAGTTTTCAGCCGGGCCCGCGAGATAATCATAAAGATGCATATGGCCACGACGGATAGGAACAGGCACAGCAACCTGACAGCGCCGGGAGGCTGTTTTTGTGCTGTCTGCGTGTTTGCCTGTTTTATCCACGCAGTATCTCCTCCCCTGTTCTTCATCAACAATCTGCCAAACGGCATTTCTCTATATGGCCTTTTTACATTGCCATGCTGGCCCTGAAGGCAGTACATTGAACACCAGTGGTGTGCAGATGATCAAGAGGTCTGCCCTGCCTATCTGACGAGATGATGCCTGCAAACAAACAATATGACTTAATGAGCAATAAGATGAAAATTTTTCTGGATACCGCAAATTGTGATGAGATAAAAGCCCTTCTGCCAACCGGTATGGTAGATGGTGTCACTACTAACCCGTCTCTTATTGCAAAATCCGGCCGAGATATAAAACAGACTATTGCTGAAATTTGCATGCTTGTGGATGGACCTGTCAGTGCTGAGGTCACCGCTATTGAGTTGAGCGGCATGCGCAAGGAAGCAAAAGTGCTGTCTGGGCTAGGCAAAAATGTGACTATAAAAGTGCCCTTGACAACTGACGGGCTAATTTTATGCCGTGAACTTTCAGATAAAGGAATTATGGTCAATGTGACGCTATGTTTTTCAGCAGCACAGGCCCTTCTAGCCGCCAAAGCTGGTGCAGCGTTTATATCGCCTTTTGTTGGAAGATTGGATGATCTAGGAGCGGACGGCATGAATTTGATTGCAGATATTTGCACCATTTATAGCAATTATGAATTTCCAACTAAGGTGTTGGTTGCCTCTGCCCGGCATCCTCAGCATTTTGTTGATGCTGCGCTTCTTGGGGCAGACGTCATTACGCTGCCACCTGCCACTTTAGCGCAGCTTTATAAGCATCCACTGACAGATCAGGGGCTTGCCGCTTTCCTCAACGACTGGGAAAACACAGGACAGTCGATTGCCTGAGACAGATAAGCTGAATAGCGTTACACAGCTGCCGGGGATAAATTAATGACAAGCCAGCTTACAGATGACGAAATTCTTGCCTATCTTGAGGGACGGCCAGAGCTGTTATCCCTTATTCTTAAGGCCAATGCAGCCCAAAGAACTGCTGTAGATATAGGTCTGTTTGATGCCACTGGCAAAATTGCCGCTAATGCCAGAGCAGAAGCCAGGCGGCTGTCACAGGCTAATCAGTCTCTACTTGATGCAGCGGCAACGAATATGCTGCACTGGCAAGCGCTGCATCATGCCACGCTGGGCTTTCTAGCCTGTAACGACCTGGTCAGCTTTGCGCAGATGATTGATGAAGAGCTTCCTCTGATTTTTGGCCTTGCCGGGGCACGGCTGCTGATGCCAGAAGAAGCGGCCCTGAATGAAGCAGAAGAACTAGGATTTCTGGTGCTTCCTTTAGAACAGATTCAGACTATATTATCTTCTGGATCTATTTACATGGGACCAGCTCATTCGTCGGGTCTGTTCTCATCCCCTGTTGCCAGCATGGCCGCGATTGCCCTGCCTGATCAACTACCCACCCCAATTGCAGGTTCAGCTCTGGTCCTGGCTGGCCGTGACGAAACCAGCTTTTCACCAGATCAGGGTCAGACATTGCTAACCAACCTTGCTGAAATTGCAGGCGTATGCCTCATGGCAAAATTGGAAGCACATGAACTGTTATCAAATAGCGGGGGACTGATATGACAGGCTCGTCCCCTACGTCACCTATCAGCGCATGGCGAAAAAGCTGGCTGAATTGGCTGGCAGCAGAACGCCAATATGCTGCGCATACGCTTGATGCATACGCACGTGATGTCGACACTTACCTATCCTTCCTTGACCAGCACAACAACACACCAAATCCACCTGACCGGCATGATTTCAGGTCTTTTCTAGCCACACAACAAGCCAAAAATCTAAGCCATGCAACCTTGGCTAGGCGAGTGTCTGCTGTACGCAATTTTTATCAATTTGGTGCGCGAAACGGCTATGTTAGAAAAATAGACCTCAGCTGGATGAAACCGCCCAAACGCCCGCACCTTATTCCTAAAGATTTGCCCGATACAGACATTCACACAATTCTGAATGTGATTGATTCCAGCAACCAGCATGACTGGCTAAAGAATCGAGATAAGGCTCTTCTGATGCTGTTATATGGGTGTGGTCTGCGCATATCTGAAGCACTCAATCTTACAGCAGCAGAGCTTCCTTTGTCGGAGTGGCTGCGGATTAAGGGAAAGGGATCAAAATATCGCGACGTGCCAGTTTTAAAAGCTGTTGCTGATGCAGTCGATACAGCGGCGGCAACCTGTCCGTTTCAGCCGCAGGACCAGCAATTATTATGGCGCTCCAGCCGAGGCGGGCCTTTGAATGCACGGACAGTGCAGAGACTGATCGAAAAAATCAGAACAGAATTGGGCCTGCCCGAACATGTCACTCCCCATACATTGCGTCATGCCTTCGCCACACATCTTTTGGCAGGTGGGGGCGATTTGCGAGCCATACAACAGCTCCTGGGTCATGCCAGCCTGTCAACAACACAGCGCTATACACATGTGGATTCAGAACAACTAATGGAAGTTCATCATCAGACCCATCCTCGTGCAAAAGCTTGTGCCAAGTAGTCTGCTCAACTAATATTAGCAAACATCTACCATCATATCCGGGGTGTCGGCAATCAGATATGAATGGCCCTCCCATCCACGGCCAAAGCTGCTTCTTTGACTGCTTCATTCATAGTCGGGTGACCATGACAAGTCCTTGCGATATCTTCTGAAGATGCGCCAAAGGCCATTGCTGTTGCTACTTCATGAATTAATGTTCCGGCTTCATGAGCTATGATATGACATCCCAAAACCCTGTCTGTTTTTGCATCAGCCAGAATTTTAACAAACCCATCCGTATGGCCTGTAGCCTTTGCCCGACTATTTGCCAGAAAGGGAAATAAACCTTTTTTATAATCAATGGCAGCCTCAATTAAAGCTTCTTCAGTTGCCCCTAAGGTTGCAATTTCAGGTGCTGTATAAACAATACCAGGCACTAGGCCATAATCGACATGCCCAGCCTGACCGGCCATAATTTCTACCGCCGCGACAGAATCTTCTTCCGCCTTATGCGCAAGCATTGGACCAGGGATCACATCACCCACCGCAAAAACACCCTCAATATTGGTTTCAAAATCGTCATCAACAATTATCTGACCGCGTTCGTTTAACGCAACGCCAAGGTCTTCAAGGCCAAGCCCGTCAGTGTTGGGTCTACGGCCAACAGAAACGAGCGCTATATCACATTTCATTTCAGTTTCTTCATGTGATTTTGCATCAGCCAAAATTAGCGTTACTCCTGTCTTTGTTGCCTTTGCAGATTTCACAGCTGTATTCATATGAAATGAAAGGCCTTGTTTTGTCATCATTGCTTTAAACTTGTTGGCCACTTCCAGATCCATTCCAGGTAGTATTCGCGGCAAATATTCCACCACTTTGACCTTTGAACCCAAACGTGACCAAACCGTCCCCATTTCAAGACCAATATAGCCAGCTCCAATAACGACCATTGATTTTGGCAACTGGTTCAGCGCAAGCGCGCCAGTTGAAGATACAATTTTGGTTTCGTCAATTTCAACATTTGGCAGAGATGTTGGCACTGAACCTGTTGCAATCAGAATGCGAGAAGCAGAATAGCTTTGTGTTTTGCCTGATACGCTAACATCAACCCTCCCCTGTCCTTTAAGGCTGGCTGCGCCGACCAGCCGTGTAATTTTGTTTTTCTTGAAAAGATGCTCGATGCCGCCTGTCAGGCCAGATACAATTTTATCTTTACCTGACATCATTTCAGCTAGATTCAGTTTTGTTTTACCAACCTCAATGCCCAGTTCAACCAAATTTCCAGAGGCAGCTTCTGCATATTTTTCTGACGCATGCAGCAAGGCTTTTGACGGGATACAACCAACATTCAGACAGGTCCCGCCCAGTGTTTTGCGTTTTTCAACACAGGCGACAGACATACCTAGCTGAGCTGCCCGTATTGCCCCAACATAACCTGCTGGGCCGCCACCAATCACAATCAGATCAAATTCTGTATCCGCCATTTTCTTCTACCTCGAACACTTTATAGCGTAACAAAGAGCCACTTTGTTAAACCCCTAGAAGCATACGCCGTGGATCTTCTATTGCCTCTTTTACTTTTACAAGGAAAGAGACCGCCTCACGCCCGTCAATAATTCTGTGATCATATGACAGGGCCAAATACATCATAGGCCGGATTTCAACCTTATCTCCCACGGCTACTGGCCGTTTCTGGATCTTGTGCATGCCAAGAATGCCACTTTGTGGTGGATTGAGAATCGGTGTTGACAACAACGAGCCATAAACCCCGCCATTGGAAATCGTGAAGCTGCCACCAGACATATCTGTCGGACTGAGCTTGCCATCACGCGCACGGCTGCCAAAATCATGAATTTTGGTTTCAACTTCTGCCAGAGACAACGTCTGCGCATCCCTGACCACAGGCACAACAAGGCCCTGCGGTGTGCCAACAGCAACACCAATATTATAGAAATTCTTATAGATGATATCATCTCCTGAAATTTCTGCATTCACCGCAGGAAATTCACGCAAAGCAGAAATAACAGCTTTCACAAAAAAGCCCATAAAACCCAGACGCGCCCCATGTGTCTTTTCAAACTCCTCTTTATATTCAGAACGCAGCGCCATCACTTCGCTCATATCGACCTCATTAAAGGTTGTCAGCATGGCTGCTGTGTTCTGAGCCTCTTTTAGCCGGCTGGCGATCAGACGGCGCAGACGTGACATAGGAACCCGCTCTTCACGGTCGTCCGCCACACGCGGCGCTACTTGAGCTGATGCACCTGTTGTTTGCGCAACAGGTTTAGCAACGCCTTTTTCTATTGCACCCAGGACATCAGCCTTTGTCAAACGCCCATCTTTGCCGGTAGCCACTATTGCTTTAGGGTCAAGATTATTTTCGTCAACCAGCTTCCTGACAGCAGGAGACAGCGGCATTGTCTGCGTCACAGCAGACACTTCAGCTGACGGGGCCGGTGCAGGAGCCACTTGGTCAGGGACAGCAAGCTTCTCCGATTTTGGCGAAACAGATGACGACGCAGCACCTTCTTCAACCAGGCCAAGTAAGGCATCAACACCAACAGTTGCCCCTTCTTTTGCCACAATATCAGACAGCACACCATTGACCGGAGAGGGGACTTCAAGCGTCACTTTATCTGTCTCCAGCTCAACAATAGCCTCATCAGCCTTCACAGCCTCGCCAGAGGCTTTCATCCATTTGGCGACTGTTGCCTCAACAACGGATTCCCCTAAAACTGGAACTTTTATCTCAACTGACATTTTTCTGATATCCCCCTCTTGATATCTATTTGGTCTGCGTTAACGATGACATATGTTTGACCGACACTAAACTACAGTCATTCAGCTGCCACATGTTGCGAATTTTTTGTCAATGCTGACTGAACAAGTGTGTCCTGTTCAAGTCGGTGACGTGCAGCTGATCCTGTTGCCGGAGAAGCAGACTCCTTACGTCCGCAATAGACCAG
>DEBO01000042.1:8870-11114 GCA_002348585.1 Alphaproteobacteria bacterium UBA2954
CCAAGCCCCCATATTTCTTGGCTCTTCCTGACACCAGACAATTTCTGCCTTGGGGGTTTCAGCCAAATGTTCTTTGAGCGCTTTGCGAGGAAACGGGTACAATTGCTCTAACCTTAGAAGTCTCACTCCGGTAAATTTCTTCTTATCTCGCTCTTCAGCTAAGTCGTAAAACACCTTGCCAGAGCAGAGAACTACACGTTCAATAGATTTCAAATCCTTGCTTTCGCCGTTTTCATATAACACTCGGTGGAATGTACTACCGTTTGTGAATTCATCTATGTGCGATACGCAATTCTTGTTACGGAGCAGTGATTTTGGTGTCATGACTACGAGCGGCTTTCTGAATTCTCTTTTCAACTGCCGCCTGAGCATATGGAAGTAGTTTGCTGGTGTCGAAGGATAGCAAACTTGCATGTTATCTTCTGCGCACAGCTGGAGATAACGCTCTAAGCGGGCAGATGAATGCTCAGGTCCCTGCCCCTCATAGCCATGTGGCAACAACAAAACCAGTCCGTTCATGCGCAACCACTTAGCTTCACCCGAGCTAATAAACTGATCAATAACAACTTGCGCACCATTGGCAAAGTCGCCAAATTGAGCTTCCCACATAACAAGCGCATTTGGTTCAGCCATTGCGTACCCATATTCGAAACCCATTACAGCTACTTCTGAAAGGGGTGAGTCAATCACTTCAAAATGAGCCTGACTAGGAGACAAATTTGTAAGTGGGATATAGCGGCCTTCATTTTTTTGATCTACAAAAACAGCGTGACGCTGGCTAAAAGTACCTCTCCCGCTATCCTGACCAGACAGACGAACAGGACAGCCTTCAAGTAGCAAAGAGCCAAAGGCCAAATGTTCAGCTGTTGCCCAGTCAATCCCTTCACCTGTTTCAATTGCCTTTTTACGCGTATCAACCACGCGCTTTAATTTGGAATGAGCATCAATATTGCCTGGAATTGTCGTCATGACCGTTCCAATTTGCCGCAGAAGATCTACTGAACAGGATGTGATTCCACGACGCGCATCCTCGTCAGGCGCTTTGCCTAATCCTGTCCATTTTCCCTCCAGCCAATCTGCCTTATTTTGCTTGAAAGTTGTTCCGGCTTCAAATTCCTCATCAAGATGATTTTTGTTGTTATCTACAATCTCATTTGCCTGATCAGGCGTCAGTACTTTTTCGGAGATCAATTGGCGAGCATAAAGTTCACGTGTACTGGGATGATTTTTGATCTTTTTATACATTAGCGGCTGGGTGAATGACGGCTCATCGCCCTCATTATGCCCAAAACGCCGATAGCAAAACATATCAATAATGACATCAGTTTTGAACGCCTGTTTGAATTCTACTGCTATGCGCGCTGAGTGAACCACAGCTTCAGGGTCATCCCCGTTAACATGTAAAATTGGAGCCATGACCATTTTGCCCACATCTGTCGGATAAGGTGATGAGCGTGAATAAGCGGGGCTGGTTGTGAAACCTATTTGGTTATTCACAATAATATGGATGGTTCCCCCTGTCCGATAACCGCGCAGAGCTGAAAAATCAAAGGTTTCAGCGACCACCCCCTGACCTGCAAACGCAGCATCACCATGCAGAAGAATGCCGAGAACTGCGTTCCGATCTGTATCCTCAATCTGGTCCTGTTTGGCGCGCACACGTCCGATTACCACAGGATCTACAATTTCCAGATGAGATGGATTCGGTGCAAGCGATAAGTGGATTTCATTTTCATCAAACACTCGATCAGCTGACACGCCCATATGGTATTTCACATCACCTGAGCCCCCAGCTTCCTCAGGGTTTGCTGGATTACCTAAGAACTCAGAAATGATCGCCCGAAAAGGCTTGTCCATCACATTATTTAGAACATTCAACCTGCCTCTGTGCGGCATGCCGATCACGACTTCCTTTACCCCAAGCTGGCCACCGCGCTTCAGGATCTGCTCTATTCCGGGGATCAGGGCCTCCCCACCATCTAAACCAAAACGTTTTGTGCCAACATATTTTTTGTGCAGGAATTGCTCAAAACCCTCAGCCGCCACAAGCTTTTCATAAATCGCAATTTTACCCCGGTTTGTAAAATCAGTCTTGTTACCAATGGCTTCTATACGTTCTTGAATCCAGGCTTTCTGGTTTGGATCCTGAATATGCATGAACTCAACACCAATTGTGGAACAATAGGTCCTTTTGAGCACATCAAGAATTTCATTGAGCGTGGCAATTTCAAGACCTAGAACATA
>DEBO01000042.1:11520-22152 GCA_002348585.1 Alphaproteobacteria bacterium UBA2954
GGATGGATTTCTTTTTCAGCCAGATCCAAGGGGTCAAGCTTAGACAGAAGATGTCCTCTGATTCTATATGCTCTGATCAGCATGATGGCACGCAAACTGTCCAGCGTGGCTGAACGCACATCACCCGCCATCAGATCACGGTCACCTGCGATCCCTTTGGCGACAGCTTTTATCGATGCTTCAGGGTCATTTGCTCCAACAATTTTAGATGGACCTGAACCCCAGCCGGGTACAGATTCAATATCATCGGAAAGTGCTCCAAGGCCAGAAAACCAGTCTGCCCACTGACTGTCCACAGTAGCTGGGTTATCTGCCCAAGCCCTGTGCATTTCAGCAATAAAGGTCGCGTTCGCCCCTGACAGGAAACTCGTATCCATTCTCACCCCCATGTTCTTCGCAACCGGTTCCATAAGCAACGACGGTCTTATGTGAAGTATCACTCTTTATATTGTTTCAGAGCAAGTCATCTTAGCGTGAAAAACCCTTTTGCCTGCTCCCTTTAACCGATTAAAAACTTTTTACGGCTTGCGTAATCGCCTCACCAAGTCCAGATGGTGACGGCGCCATCACGAAGCCAGCAGCTTCCATTGCCGCAATTTTATCAACAGCCGCCCCACTTCCGCCTGCAACAATTGCGCCAGCATGTCCCATACGCCGTCCTGGCGGGGCGGTCTGGCCAGCAATAAACCCTGCAATTGGCTTTTTATTTGGATGTGCCGCATAAAAGTTAGCCGCCTCTTCTTCTGCTGATCCACCAATCTCGCCAATCATCACGATGGCCTCCGTCTGAGTGTCGTTTAAGAACAAATCAAGACAATCAATAAAATTCGTACCATTTACTGGGTCACCGCCGATGCCAATGCAGGTTGACTGCCCAAATCCGATGGCTGTGGTTTGGGCCACAGCCTCATAGGTCAGCGTGCCTGAGCGTGAAACGATACCCACTTTTCCTACCTGATGTATATGACCAGGCATGATCCCAATTTTGCACCCGCCTGGGGTAATAATTCCTGGACAGTTTGGCCCAATCAGGCGGCTTTTTGAACCGGAAAGGGCGCGCTTAACCGCAACCATATCATTAACCGGAATACCTTCTGTTATACAAACAATGAGGGGTATTTCCGCAGCAATCGCTTCCAAAATAGAATCAGCCGCAAATGGAGGCGGCACATAAATGACAGTAGCTGTCGCATCTGTTTCCCGGCGAGCCTCTGCAACAGTATTAAACACAGGTAGGCCGAGATGTGTCTGCCCGCCTTTGCCTGGCGTTACCCCGCCAACCATCTGCGTGCCATAGTCAATAGCCTGCTGACTGTGGAATGTGCCTTGTGCGCCAGTAAAGCCCTGGCAAATCACTTTGGTTGTCTTATCAACTAATACCGCCATCTGCCTATGCCCCCTTCACAGCAGCAACAATTTTTTTGGCTGCGTCACCAAGATTATCCGCTGATATGATCGCAAGGCCTGATTCGTCCATTATTTGCCTACCCTTCTCAACATTTGTACCCTCAAGACGCACAACAAGCGGTTTGGTGAGTCCCAACGTGCGAGCGGCTTCAACGACACCTTCAGCAATTACGTCACAGCGCATAATGCCGCCAAATATATTAACAAGAATACCTTCAACATTTTTATCAGACAGAATAATTTTAAATGCTTCTGTCACCCGCTCTGTTGTAGCGCTGCCACCTACATCCAAAAAGTTTGCAGGCTCACCACCTTCAAGCTTGATGATATCCATGGTCGCCATCGCTAGACCAGCTCCATTGACCATGCACCCAATCGTGCCATCCAACTTAATGTAATTTAGGTCAAATTCAGACGCTTTAACTTCACTCTCATCTTCCTCAGTGAGGTCTCGCAGCGCCAGCACATCTTTCTGGCGGAACAAAGCATTGTCATCGAAGCTCATCTTAGCATCCAGAGCCAGCAAATCACCTGATCTTGTAACCACCAACGGGTTGATTTCAACAAGGGACGCATCAAGCTTTGTAAAAGCTCCGTAGATACCTGACAAAAATCCTGAAGCCTGTTTTCCAGTTGTACCTGTCAGCTTCAGCGCATTAGCAACGGACCGGATATGATGCGGCTTCAGGCCAGTCGCCGGGTCGATTGAAATTGTTAAGATACGTTCAGGCGTCTCAGCAGCAACAGCCTCAATATCCATACCACCTTCCGTTGAGGCGATAATCGTGATCTGACTAGAACTTCTATCAACTAGCATGGACAGATAGAGCTCAGTTGCGATATCGCATCCTTCCTCAATATAGAGCCGCTGAACCTCCTTACCTGCTGGACCTGTCTGATGAGTGACGAGTGTTGAGCCTAAAATACGCTGCGCTTCTGTTTTGACTTCTACTGCAGAAGTCACAACCTTCACTCCACCTGCCTTACCACGGCCACCAGCGTGAATCTGAGCTTTAACAACGGTGACATCGCTGCCCAGCTTCTTTGCAGCGGACACGGCCTCATCCACTGTGAATGCAGCTATCCCTTTTGGAACAGCCACGCCAAACCCCCGCAGCAGTTCTTTTGCCTGATGTTCGTGAATATTCATCCTACTTTCCCCTCATCTGAAAGCTGATCTGCACACTAACCAGCTGTTCAGCCAAAAAAACGGGTCTATTCGACCCGTTCTACAACTTCATTCAATGCCTTCACGGCATTGACTGAATTGTCGAACATGCCCTGTTCATCATCATTTAAGTGAATTTCCACAATACGTTCAACACCGCCAGCCCCAATGATGACCGGCACGCCAACATATAAACCTTCCAGCCCATATGCCCCGTCAACAAAAGCTGCACAGGGCAGAAGACGCTTTTTATCTTTTAGAAAAGCATCTGCCATCTCTATCGCTGAGGAGGCTGGCGCGTAGAAGGCTGAGCCTGTCTTCAGCAAACCGACAATTTCCGCCCCCCCATCGCGTGTGCGTTGGACAATCTGTTCAACTTTATTAGCTGTTGACCAGCCCATATCAATCAGGTCAGGTACAGGAATCCCCGCAACGGTAGAGTACCGGACTAGCGGCACCATTGTATCGCCGTGCCCGCCCAAAACAAAGGCTGTGACGTCTTCAACCGATACATTAAATTCCTCAGCCAGGAAAAAGCGGAAGCGGGCACTGTCCAAAATCCCAGCCATGCCAACCACACGTGCTGGAGGCAGACCTGAGGCCCGCTGCAGAACCCCAACCATGGCATCAAGGGGATTTGTGATACAGATCACAAATGCATCAGGGCAATTTTGCTTGATGCCTTCACCAACCTGCTTCATCACTTTGGTGTTTATGCCAACCAGATCATCACGGCTCATGCCTGGTTTACGGGCAACCCCTGCTGTCACAATCACAACATCCGCATCAGCAAGCGCATCATAATCATTTGCGCCAGTAACACGCGCATCAAAACCCTCAATGGGAGATGATTCAGCAATATCAAGAGACTTGCCTTGCGGTATACCCTCTGCGATATCAAAAAGTACAATATCACCCAGCTCTTTTAAGCCTGCCAACAAAGCGAGTGTACCGCCTATGTTTCCTGCCCCGATAAGAGCAATTTTGTTCCTAGCCATGGTGTGGTATCCTTAAATTTTTACTTGGTTTACCGTGCCGTGCTAAACCAGTACAAAGGTCACGCGATTCAGCAGGATTTTATGCTTTTTCCTACAAAATTTAGCACATAACCGCAAGCTATATCATCTGTCTCGCTTGGGGCTCATGAATTGATTTGCATTCCCCGCAGCTGGGCCATTTCCTGCAAGCGTGAACAGGTTCTTTCAAATTCAAAGCCCCATCTGTCGCCCTGATACAGTCTGTCCACCTGCGCAGCAGCGCTAGCGATCATAAAACGGCCCCTGTCATACAGCGCGTCAACCAGCCACATAAGCCGCCTTGCTTCATTCTGACTTGTGTCATCCAGAATCGGAATATCTCGAAGAACCAATCCCGAAAACCGATCCGCGACAGCCAGATAATCACGCACACCAAGTGGCTGGCCACATAAGCGGTGAAAGCTAACATCAACCACATCACCAGAAACACGTTCAAAGGATAATGAGCGGCCAGAAAATATCATGGTTTCACAGCTTATTTCTGAGCCCCCACCCAACGTTGAGAAAATCTGATCAAGTTCTGCGCCAACACTAGCATCACTAGCGGCTGGCTGCAGATGCCAGCCAGATACAGACGCTAAAAACACCTTCCGCCAATCCTGGCCAGAGGCAATTTCATAGATGTTCAAACGCATATTCAAATCAGCGATGAAAGGCAAAAATCTGTCTCTATGTAGCCCATCAAGATAAAGCAAGTCTGGCGGCCGGTTTGACGTAGTCACCAGAACCATACCCCTATCCCACATTGCAAGAAAAAGACGGCGAATAATCATTGCGTCTGCAATATCACGGACTTCCATCTCGTCAAAACATATGATCTGCCCGCCAGCCATCAGCTTGTCCGCAGCGCTGCAAATTGGGTCAGTATGTCCGGCCTTGCGAGCGGCCTGCACTTCATTCTGAGCATTCACCATAAAGTCGTGGAAATGAAACCGCTGACTGTTAAGAGGCTTTGCTGCTTTGGCAAACATATCCATCAACATCGTTTTACCACGGCCGACACCTCCATAAAGATATAGACCCTTTACTGCATCTTTTGCCTGTTTACCGAACCCAAATAAACGGCGAATTGGCTCAAAACGGCGACTGTGTTGCGCGGGTTGCAGGGCTTCAAACAGGTTTTCAAGATGCATAACAGCATCAGCCTGACCTTCATCAGGCTGCAATTCACCTGAGTTTATCTTTTTCTGATAAAGTGCGCGTGGCGAAGCTGTTGTCATTAAATTAGCTACTTAGCACTATTTTTATCTGTTCTTATCGTTTAGCAATTAACTTTTTAATTTCACCAATTGCCTTTCCCGGGTTAAGTCCCTTAGGGCAAGTTTTTGCGCAATTCATAATGGTATGGCAACGATATAGACTAAAAGGGTCTTCTAACGCTTTCAGTCGTTCGCTGGTGAACTCATCGCGACTATCTGCTATCCAGCGATATGCTTGAAGCAATACGGCAGGACCAAGGTATTTGTCACCATTCCACCAATAGGATGGGCATGATGTTGAACAACTGAAGCACAGTACACATTCCCACAATCCGTCGATTTTTTCGCGTTCTTCAGGTGTTTGTTTTCGCTCACTTCCTTCCGGCGGGACTGATTCTGTTTTTAACCATGGTTCAACTGATGTGAGTTGGGCATACGCATGTGTCAAATCTGGAACCAAATCCTTAACCACAGGCATATGCGGTAGTGGATAAATTTTCACATCACCTTTCACATCATCGATTGATTTCAAGCAAGCAAGAGTATTTGAACCATCTATATTCATTGAACAGGACCCACAAATACCTTCTCGGCAGGACCGCCGAAATGTCAGACTAGAATCCATCTCGTTTTTAATTTTAATTAGCGCGTCCAGAACCATCGGACCACACTCATCTAAGTCAACCTGAAAATTATCTATACGGGGGTTTTCATCATCTTCTGGCGACCAACGGTAGATTAAAAATGTCCGAGTGTTTTGTGCACCTTCTTTTGTCGGATGATGTTTGCCCTTGGTGACCTTTGAATTTTGAGGCAAGGTAAATTGCGCCATTAAAAATCTTCCTAACTCTATTACTTTTGGGCCTCAAATATTTTAATATACTCGAGCAACAGGAGGGATAGGTTGTGTTTCGTTTGACAACGTATTCATTATTACATCTCGGTAATCGATTGTGGAATGATTGTTCTGATCCAACCACATAACCGTATGTTTCATCCAGTTCTCATCATCACGGTCGGGGAAATCTTCATGGGCATGCGCGCCTCGTGATTCGGTTCGCTGTTGAGCAGAACGCACAGTCACAAGGGCCTGTCCCATAAGATTTTCAAGCTCAAGTGCTTCGATTAGGTCAGTATTCCAGATGAGTGACCTGTCCTCAATACCGATATCCCCAATTTCAGAAGCAATAGCCCCCATTTTTTTAACGCCTTCATCCAGTGAAGCTCCAGATCTGAAAACGGCCGCATATTGTTGCATTGCTCTCTGCATATCCAAGCGTAGTTTTCCAACCCTAACATCGCCCTTGGCATGACGCATACGGTCAATTCGATCAAGGGCTTTGTCTGTAGACTTAGTATTTACAGGCGGCAGAGTTGCCCCTGACTTTACGGTGTCAGCAGCCCGTTTTGCTGCTGCCCGCCCAAACACCACAATATCCAATAATGAGTTTGTTCCCAACCGATTGGCCCCGTGAACAGACACACAGGCAGCCTCACCAATCGCCATCAGGCCTGGCGCCACTCGGTTCTGATCATCTTCTGTTGGTGAGAGCACCTCACCATGATAATTGGTGGGAATACCTCCCATATTATAGTGAACTGTGGGCAATACCGGAATCGGCTCCCTTGTAACATCCACACCGCAGAATATACGGGCTGTTTCAGTAATGCCAGGCAGACGTTCATGCAGAGTTGCCGCATCAAGATGTTCAAGATGAAGCAGAATATGGTCTTTCCCCGGCCCAACGCCGCGGCCTTCATTGATTTCCATCGTCATTGCTCGACTCACAACATCACGGCTGGCCAGGTCCTTAGCGGTTGGTGCGTAGCGTTCCATAAATCGCTCGCCTTCTGAATTGGTCAGATAGCCGCCTTCACCACGCGCACCTTCAGTAATCAGAACACCAGCACCATAAACACCGGTTGGATGAAACTGGACAAATTCCATATCCTGAAGCGGTAACCCGGCGCGAAGCGCCATGGCATTGCCGTCCCCGGTGCAGGTGTGGGCAGATGTACAAGAGAAATAGACCCGGCCATATCCCCCAGTAGCTAGCACAGTGCGCTGTCCCAGGAACCGATGGATAGAACCATCGTCCATAGACAAGGCCAGTACACCCTGACAGGCTCCGTTATCATCCATGATCAAATCAATTGCATAATATTCAACAAAAAATTTTGCTTTGTGGCGCAGACATTGCTGATAGAGAGTGTGTAAAATTGCATGACCAGTCCGGTCGGCTGCCGCACAGGCGCGGCGAGCCATGTTTTTGCCATAATCGAGCGTATGCCCGCCAAAAGGCCGTTGATAAATGTTCCCATCTTCTGTTCGAGAAAACGGTACACCAAAATTTTCAAGTTCAATCACTGACGGGATTGCTTCACGACACATATATTCAATGGCGTCCTGGTCTCCAAGCCAGTCTGAGCCCTTTACAGTGTCGTACATATGAAATTTCCAATTGTCGTCTTCTCCCATATTGTTAAGAGCAGCGCCAATGCCACCCTGTGCCGCAACCGTATGAGATCGAGTTGGAAAAACTTTAGTAATGCAGGCCGTGTGCAAACCAGCGGTGGCCATTCCGAGAGTGGCACGCAATCCGGCGCCACCAGCTCCGACAACCACTACGTCAAGCTGATGGTCGGTAATTTCATATGCACTCATTATTTAAACTCCAAATTTAAGGACTTAACTTACTGGAAAAAAAGTAAAATTATTAGCCTATTTCCTGCATCATGGTATGAAAAGCCAACTTCAGTAAGCTTCAGCACAATTCCTACCCTCTTTTAGCTTTCTACAAAACGACCACTAGGACGCTAAAAATAGCTATTGCGCCAATAAAAGTTGCAAGGATTTTTATGAGATTAATTGCTACCATCCTTACACCTTCATTTGAAACATAGTCTTCTAATACAACCTGCAAACCTAAAGTGGCATGCCACAAACCTATCGCAACGAATAAGATTACTACAGGCGCATTTACCGGATTGGACACAATGCTAATCGCCGTAAAATAGTTAGCTCCAGACAAACTAATTAATAGATATATCATCCAGCTAACAAGAAATATCATCATTACCGCACTTATTCTTTGATGCCACCAATGAGGAAATCCAGATTTTACTTCACCTGTTTCAAGTAATTTTTCAAAAGGCTTTTTCCAACTAATTTTAATTTTCATGATTGGCCCGAATATCTGAATTATAGATAAATTAATAACCAGAAACTAAGAGTAAATAGAATGGCTATAAAAATGGTTAGATAGCCCGACCTGTAAATTGATGGTATGTCTAACCCAATGACAGCGTCCCAGAAAAGATGACGAATTCCATTACAAGCATGATAAAACAGCGCTAGACTATAGCCAAATAACACTAATTTGCCGATAGGGTGTGACACGAATTGTTGAGCTATGTTAAAAGTATTTTCCCCTGCAGCTAACATGACTAGCCACAGCGCCACTAATACAGTGCCTGTGGACATTACAACGCCAGAAGCTCGATGTGATATTGACATTAGGGCCGGTAACGGTAGACGATAAACTTGCAAATGAGGGGATAATGGACGGGGTTTTGACATTGCACGCACACTTCTAAAAGAATTTACGACTGCTTAACTCAATCTCTCAACTTTAAGTTCATACCGGATCATCCCAATTTTTTCAATCTTATGGCAATGCTTTTGCTATATGGCGAGACCCACTTATCTCATATCACTTTATTGCAGAAATCGTCATATTTGATAGCCAGATAAGAAACAAAGCAACCTTTAGAGGCAAAGCGTTAAATCAAGAAACTTTGGTGTTTATGACAAACAAAATCATCCTTTCAATTCAATCGGCTGTTATGCATGGGGCTGTAGGCAACAGCGCGGCCATGCCAATTTATCAGTTTTTGCGCCAACCAGCTGAGTCTCTCGACACTGTGCAGCTAGCTGCACACCCCGGTTTTGGTACAAACATGCTATCGGTCACTCCTGCTGCTGAGCTTGATGCAATGCTTGCTGATTATGCGAAATTGGGTATTTTTCAACATTTAGGCGCAATACAGACAGGCTATTTTGGCGATCATACCCAAATCCTACCTGTTGCCCAGTTCATCGCCACGAGCAAACAGAAAAATGAAACGCTAGTCTATTTGCTAGATCCTGTCTTAGGTGATGCAGGGCGTTTATATGTGAACAGAAGTATCTCTGACGCGATACGGGCTGATCTTCTGCCTCATGCTGATATTATCACACCAAATCAGTTCGAACTTACCCTGCTCGCAGAGACAGTAATAAAAAATGAAGCTGACGCAGTGACGGCGGCCCGTCAACTGATTACAGGAAGCCTGAAAGCTGTTTTTGCCACAGGGATCACGACCGCATCCAGCCAGGTTTGTGACATTCTGGTTAGCTCTGAAACAGAGCAAATAATGACCGCAGACAAACAACCAAACGGTGTTTCCGGAAGTGGTGATGTCTTATCTGCTTTTTTTTTAAATGCCATTCTATCTGGTCAAAACCTAGCCAAGGCAGCCCAAACAGCCAACACAAAGACAGCAGAAATTCTTGCCAAAGCAGATACTGCACTGACGATGCCTGTTCTGCGTCATATCTGGGAAGACAGCGCCACAAGACACTGGTGATTACCGGCCTGACAAGCCTTTTTCTGCAACAAGTTCTGCAATCTGAACAGAGTTCAGAGCCGCCCCTTTGCGCAGATTATCTGAAACACACCAAAAGACCAGCCCGTTTTCGACACTTATATCTTTACGCAGACGGCTGATAAATACTGCATCCTCGCCTGCAGCTTCAACAGGCGTCACATAACCTTCATCAGCCCGGTGGTCGATAACAGAAACACCTTCTGATTCTCGCAGCAGAGACCTAGCCTCCTTCTCATCAACTGGCTTATTTGTTTCAACAAACACGGCTTCACTATGGCCAATAAATACCGGGATACGGACGCAATGGGCAACTAGTTCAATTGCCGGATCGAGGATTTTTTTCGTCTCGACAGCCATTTTCCATTCTTCTTTTGTAAAACCATCATCCATAAACACATCAATATGCGGAATAGCGTTGAAAGCGATTTGTTTTGTGAACAACTCAGGCCTGACCTCATCATTCACAAAAATGCCCTTGGTCTGATTGAAAAGCTCATCCATTGCCGGGCGACCAGCACCTGAGGTGGCCTGATAAGTTGACACAACAACGCGGCGCACTTGATAGGCGTCATGCAGCGGTTTCAACGCAACAACGAGCTGAGCTGTAGAACAGTTCGGATTTGCAATGATATTGCGGCCGCCATTCTGCTTGAGCATGTCCGTTACTGTGCCGGGGTTAACTTCAGGTACGATTAGCGGCACATCGTCATCCATCCGAAAAGCTGATGAATTATCAATAACAATACAGCCAGAATCACCAGCTTTTGGTCCAAATATTTTGGCAGTTTCTCCTCCAGCTGAAAACAAGGCGATATCGGCGGTGGAAAAGTCAAAACTGTCGAGCGCCTGAACTTTGATCACATCATCTTCGCCGAATGACAGCTCGCGGCCAGCAGATTTTGATGATGCCAGCGCATAGACCTTTGCCGCAGGAAATTTTCGTTCCGCCAGTGTCTGCAGCATTTCACGGCCGACCGCACCTGTTGCGCCGACAACAGCGACATTGTAACTCATCTTTTTCTCGCTCCTAAAAAGCACGCTGCCAAGTTATCGGGCGAGCGCATCCATTGCCTCCAGAACGGCTTTTGTCATGCCGTCTGTACCAACCTGTTCGCAACCAGGGGTCATAATATCGCCAGTCCGCTTGCCAGAGGCCAGAGCGTCAGAAACT
>DEBO01000042.1:22390-26267 GCA_002348585.1 Alphaproteobacteria bacterium UBA2954
GGCTTTTGTCATGCCGTCTGTACCAACCTGTTCGCAACCAGGGGTCATAATATCGCCAGTCCGCTTGCCAGAGGCCAGAGCGTCAGCAACAGCCTTTTCAACCAAGTCAGCTTCTGCAGCCTGACCAAATGAATAGCGTAGCATCATCGCAAAGCTCAGAAACTGCGCCAACGGATTTGCCAGGTTCTGGCCAGCAATATCAGGGGCTGATCCATGTACAGGTTCATACATCGCTTTTGGCAGTCCGGTATCCGGATCCGGCGCGCCCAATGAGGCAGAAGGCAGCATACCCAGAGACCCTGTCAGCATCGCTGCGCAATCTGATAGTAAGTCTCCAAACAGATTATCTGTCACGATGACATCAAATTGTTTTGGGTTTCGCACAAGTTGCATTGCGCAGTTATCTGCATACATATGTCCAAGGCTGACATCGCTGCCTTCCTGCTCATGCAGATTGTTCATCACCTCTCGCCATAACACGCCGGACATCATCACATTTGATTTTTCAACAGATGTGACCCGGCCGTCTCGCTTACGGGCCAAATCAAAAGCAACATGGCCAATCCGTTCAATTTCGCGTGTAGAATAGGCATTCGTATCATAGCCCTTTTTCTGCCCATCGGACTGATCATCGATGCCTCTTGGCTCAGCAAAATAGGACCCACCACATAATTCACGTAAAATCATGATGTTCAGACCAGAAACCACATCAGGTTTCAAGGTTGAGGCATCAACAAGTGCATCAAACACGATCGCTGGGCGCAGATTTGCAAATAAATCCATTTCCTTTCGCAAAGCTAAAAGGCCCCGTTCTGGCTTAAGTTCGAACGCCAACTCATCATATTGCGGACCGCCAACTGCACCAAACAAAACCGCATCACTTGCCATGGCATCAGCTAGTGTTTCATCCCGCAACGGCGTGCCATAAGAGTCATAAGCTGCGCCACCAACCTGATCTTCTGAAATATCGAATGCCAGTGACTTATGTTTGGCCAGCCAGTCAACCAGCTGCAGATTTGCGGCCATTACCTCAACACCTATGCCATCGCCGGGAAGGATCATCACTTTTCTGTTAGAGGCCATGAGTGCTCTCCTCTACGACTTAAGTCTTGTTGAGTTATTTTTGTGCCGCAAGTCCTAAAGCCAGGGCATATCGGTCTTGCGGCTGACTTCAAACTGGCTGATGAAGGTCTCCTTTTCCATCGTCAGCCCAATATCGTCCAGCCCGTCGAGCAGACACTGCTTGCGGAATGGGTCAATCTCAAATGAAATCTCAACACCATTTGGACGCGAAATGGTCTGGCTGACCAAATCTATAGACAGTTGAGGATTTTCACTGTCCGCAGCATCTGCCAGCAAGGCATCACGTTCATCTGCGCTGACTTTGATCGGCAAAATGCCATTCTTGAAGCAGTTATTGTAAAAAATATCAGCAAAACTGGTTGAAATCACACACCGGATTCCGAAATCCAATAAGGCCCATGGCGCGTGCTCACGGCTTGAACCACACCCAAAATTGTCGCCAGCAACGAGAATTTCAGCAGAACGGTAAGCAGGTTTATTCAACACAAAATCTTTGTTTTCATCACCATCATCAGTATAGCGCATTTCACTGAACAGGTTCACGCCAAGGCCCGACCGCTTGATGGTTTTCAGGAACTGCTTAGGAATAATCATATCCGTATCGATATTCAGGATATTCAAAGGCGCAGCTACGCCACTCAACTTATCAAATTTTTGCATCAGCTTGCACTCTTCGCCTTAAAGTTCGCGCACATCACAAAGATGCCCGCTTACAGCCGCTGCAACAGCCATTTCTGGACTGACCAGATGTGTGCGCCCGCCGCGGCCTTGTCGCCCCTCAAAATTCCGGTTTGAAGTTGATGCACAACGCTCACCTGCATCCAGCTTGTCTTCATTCATGGCCAAACACATAGAGCACCCCGGTTCACGCCATTCAAAACCGGAGGCAATAAAGACTTTATCTAGACCCTCTTCTTCTGCCTGTTGTTTAATGAGCCCTGAACCAGGAACAATCATTGCTCTGATGCCGTCTTTGACTGTGCGCCCATCAGCAACAGCTGCCGCGGCTCGCAAATCTTCAATCCGGCTGTTAGTGCATGAACCGATAAATACAGTATTGATTTTAATATCTGTCAGCTTCATGCCTGCGCTCAGTCCCATGTATTCAAGCGCCCGTTCCACTTTTGCCTGCCGCGCTGCATCAGTGATTTTCTTTGGATCAGGCACATGCCCTGTAATCGGCAAAGCATCTTCAGGGCTAGTTCCCCAGGTAACTGTCGGCACGATATCTTCCGCTTTCAGAGTCACTTCAGTATCGTATTTTGCCCCTTCATCAGAAGGCAGGCTTTTCCACCATGCTAATGCCTTGTCCCATGCTGCGCCTGTTGGGGCCATTGGCCTGCCTTTAATATAAGCGAAGGTCTTCTCATCAGGGGCAATCATACCAGCTCTGGCACCAGCCTCAATCGCCATGTTACAGACGGTCATGCGTCCTTCCATGGAAAGCGCGTGGATGGCATCACCTGCAAATTCAATAACATGACCTGTGCCGCCGGCTGTACCAATTTTACCAATAATTGCCAGAATTATGTCTTTGGCTGTAACAGCGTTATCCAATTGGCCGGATACAGTGACTCTCATATTCTTGGCGGGTTTTTGAATCAATGTCTGAGTTGCCAGCACATGTTCAACTTCTGATGTCCCAATTCCAAAGG
The DNA here is from genome assembly GCA_002348585.1 of Alphaproteobacteria bacterium UBA2954. Lineage (GTDB taxonomy): Bacteria > Pseudomonadota > Alphaproteobacteria > Puniceispirillales > Puniceispirillaceae > JADHLI01. The sequence continues at coordinate 25,129 of DEBO01000042.1, forward strand.
CTAAGGCACCGAACGCGCCATGTGTGGCGGTATGAGAATCGCCGCAAACAATAGTCATGCCAGGCTGTGTGAAACCTTGTTCAGGACCAATCACATGCACAATGCCTTGACGCACATCAGTCATATTAAAATAAGGAACACCAAATTCAGCCGCATTCCTGTCTAGCTCTTCAACCTGAATCCGGCTTTCATCATTTTCAATGCCCGCTGTCCTGTCTGTGGTTGGCACGTTATGGTCTGCTACAGCTAATGTCCGTTCTGGGCTTCTAACCTGCCTTCCGGCATTTCTAAGGCCTTCAAAAGCTTGAGGGCTCGTTACCTCGTGAACGAGATGTCTATCAATGTAAATCAGACAAGCACCGTCATTATCGGTATGAACGAGATGTGAACCCCAAATTTTATCAAATAATGTTTTTGGTGTTGGCATATATGCCATCCCACTGTGCGATGGTGATAACTGACAAAATTATACAAGAAACTTTCAAGAAATCAAAATTGAAGGTTATTTTGCTATCAAGAAGGACGCGCTGGAGTTCTTACCGTCTTTTCGGCAATGCGGGCAGCTTTACCGGTGCGACCACGCAAATAATACAGCTTGGCGCGGCGTACATCACCCCGGCGGATTACTTCAATTGCCTGAATTTTTGGCGAATAAAGCGGAAAGATACGCTCAACACCCTCACCATAAGAGATCTTCCGTACGGTGAAAGATGAATTGATGCCGCGGTTAGACCGGCCGATGCAGACGCCTTCAAATGCCTGAACACGCTCACGGGACCCTTCAACAACTTTCACGTTGATTTTCAACGTATCGCCAGGTCCGAATTCCGGAATTGCACGCTGTTCAGTAACGGCATTCATCTGCGCCTGTCCAATGTTATCCAGAATGTTCATAGTATGTCTCCATAAAGCTGAGCAAAACTAAAACAGTATTTCTGAGAAAAAGTCAATTAATATCTCGTGCTTTATCACTGCTTTTTATGCGTTTTTCCGCAGTATTCTGGCCAGAATGCTGCTCAGTGTATCTGTCCCAGAGATCAGGCCGCCTTTGCCTGGTTCTCATCTCAGAATTCTGGCGCCGCCAGGCCTCAATCTGTTGATGATGGCCAGAGGATAACACCTCAGGCACACCAATTTCC
>DEBO01000166.1:0-15267 GCA_002348585.1 Alphaproteobacteria bacterium UBA2954
CTGAAATTCATCATTACGTGAAACGAAGTCAGTTTCCGAGTTAAGTTCAACAAGTGCACCTATCCCGTGAGCTACGCTGGCAGCAACGAGGCCCTCTGATGCTACGCGTCCTGATTTTTTCGCTGCAGCAGCAAGACCTTTCGTCCGCAACCAGTCAACAGCTGAAGTCATATCACCATTTGTTTCATTCAGCGCTTTTTTGCAGTCCATCATGCCTGCCCCAGACTTTTCACGAAGTTCTTTTACTTGTGCAGCCGTAATGCTCATCTTTCTAGTTCCTTCTAATTTGCTATAAAAACAGAGAGGACCAATTCATTTAAATCGGAAATCTTTGTTTTTTGCTAAATCAAGCAGATGTCAACTTTCAACAATAAAGGTTTATTAAGAAGATCCCTTTTCTGCAGATGTTTCTTCATTTGCGCCGTCTTTCGCAACTTCAGTTGGGGCCTCATCAGCGGGTTCTGCATCTGTTGCCTCTGCAGCAGCTTCAGCTAAAGCTGGTTCTACTGGTGCCACTTCAGCCGAGCCAATATCTGTCCCGCTTGCCATTAGTTCAGCTTGCAATCCATCCAAGACGGCAGTCTGGGCAAGTTCACAATATAAATTAATCGCCCGCATCGCGTCATCATTGCCCGGTATCGGGAAATCAACGCCGATTGGACTGGCATTACTATCGATCACAGCCACAATAGGGATATTCAATTTGTTAGCTTCAAGAACAGCAATGTCTTCCTTGTTCGTGTCAAGAATAAACAACATATCAGGCAAGCCACCCATTTCTTTAATCCCGCCAAGTGTTAATTCAAGTTTATCGCGTTCCCTTGTAAGCTGAAGTATCTCTTTCTTACCCAACTGGTTGACTTCATCACTTGACAGCCGTCCTTCTAAATCACGCAGGCGTTTTATTGACTGCGATACAGTTGCCCAGTTGGTAAGCATACCGCCTAGCCATCTGTGATTAACATAATATTGACCGCAGGCTTTGGCAGTTTCAGCAATTTTATTTGCTGCAGCTCGCTTCGTACCAACAAATAAGATGCGTCCACCTTTTGAAACAGTGTCTCGCATCGCTTCCAATGCCCGACCAAACAAAGGCATGGTCTGCTGCAAATCAAGAATGTGAATACCGTTTCTCTCGCCAAAAATGAAATGTTCCATTTTTGGATTCCAACGGCGGGTATGATGTCCGAAGTGCACGCCTGCTTCCAGCAACTGGCGCATTGTAAATGTAGCCGCAGCCATAGACCGTCTCCTTTTCCGGTTAGCCCTCCATGAGAGTTTAGAAAGAGCGTTGCTCTCACCGGATGGATCAGGCAGAATTTGCTGGCTGAGCCACTCTCATGTGTGATGTCGACGGGTTTTTAACTTAAGTCATAGCAAAAAGCAAGCAAAGAAAAGCCTTAAACCAACTTAATCCGCTCAAATATCCTGAATTCTGCTCAAGCCCTTTACTGATTTCAGCCCCTCACGCAAAGTTCCGCTTAATCTGAATTTATATGCCATTGAAATCTCTACTATTTCTGTCCCTGTATTGATGAAGAATTTCAGTGGTGCGTGGCCACCGCCGTCATTGCGCAAAATTTCCTTGATATCGTCCAAACAATGAAGGTCGTCAATCCAAAGTCCCAACCCTATGTGTTTTTGAGCAATAACTTCTTCCAGGGGTTGCAAACGAACACCGAGTAGTTTGAATGTTTCATTTGCACGGCGCGCATCTGCGGTCACAAGTATCGCCCCCTCACTTTTCAACAAATCACGGTACTGCAACAAGGTTTCTGAGAACAAGGTCACTTCAAACAAGCCAGATTTGTCCGTAAATTGAACAAACGCGAATCTGTTGCCTTTACCTGATACACGTTCCTGAACAAAGGATATCTGCCCAGCCAAACGAAGGCGCACCGTGTCCTGCCCAGATATTTTCTCAACCAATTGGTCTGAACGAGTTATTTTCAGACGCTCAAGATGAGACTCATATTCATCCATTGGATGGGAAGACAGATATAGACCTAGTGCTTCAAACTCAAGCCTAAGCTTATCTGCATGTGTCCAATCTTGCCCATCTGAAAGACGGAAAGTAGGTGCGGCATCTAGCGCATCGCTCCCAAATAAATTGCTCTGATTGGATTCGGCTTCCCGGCGGAAGAATTCTGCTTGTAAGAGAAGCTGTTCAATCGCCTCAAATACTTGACGCCTGTTATCGTGCACACAATCTAATGCGCCAGCTTTTGCCAGATTTTCCAATTGTCGTTTATTACAAGTTTCCTTCGGCATGCGTCTGGCAAAATCTTCGAGAGATTGAAACGGGCCTGAACGCTCTTTTTCTTTATTAAGCTTTTCCATCGCCTCTGCACTTACATTGCGGATGGCGCCGAGTGCATAGCGCAAAGCAAGTTTCTCTTTCTCGCATCTTTCAACCCGAAATGCCGATCCTGATTTATTCAGATCCGGCGGCAACAGGTCGATTTGATTCCGACGGCAATCCTGACGGAACACGGCAAGCTTGTCAGTGTTACCATGATCAAGTGTCATGGAAGCTGCCATAAATTCGTGAGGATAATTTGCCTTCAGCCAGGCTGTCTGATAGCAAACCAGAGCATATGCAGCAGCATGGGATTTATTAAATCCATAGCCAGCAAATGAGGCAATCTGATCAAAAATATCTGAAGCCAATTGCGCGCTAATATTATTTTCGCCAGCGCCTACGACAAAAATATCACGCTGTTGATCCATCTCCTCTTTAATTTTTTTTCCCATTGCTCGGCGCAAAAGGTCGGCGCCACCTAATGTATATCCAGCCAGATCACGTGCAGCCTGCTGCACCTGTTCTTGGTAAATCATGATGCCATAAGTTTCTGCCAGGATCGGTTCCAGCAGCGCATGCATACAAACAACCTTCTCGCGCCCATGTTTGCGGTTGATATAGGTGGGAATATTTTCCATTGGCCCAGGCCGGTACAGAGCCACAACAGCAATGATATCTTCAAACCGGTCAGGCTTCAGCCCCCTCAGAACATCTCGCATGCCACTTGATTCCAGCTGGAACACGCCAACGGTATTCCCTTCGGTCAGCATCCGAAATGTCTTCGCATCATCTAAGGGAATGCTGTCAATATCGACATTAATACCTCGCATTTTGAGCAGGCTGACAGCCTTACTTATTACAGTAAGTGTTTTGAGTCCTAAAAAGTCAAATTTTACCAAGCCGACCTGTTCAACAGCCTTCATATTGAACTGAGTTACAGGCATATCAGAACGCGGGTCACGATAAACAGGGACCAATTTAGGCAGATATCTGTCTGCAATTACAAGACCAGCTGCATGTGTTGAGGCATGTCTGTACAGGCCTTCGAGCTTAATCGCTGTTGAAACTAAATGTTCTACCTGCTCATCCGTATCCCGAAGTTTTCGCAGTTCCTCCTCTGAAACTAATGCCTGCTCAATAGTGGATGGATTTGCTGGATTATTCGGCACCAGCTTAGCGATGCGATCCACCATCCCATACGGCATATCCAAGACCCTACCCACATCACGTAATGCTGCACGTGCCTGTAAGGTCCCAAAAGTAATGATTTGGGCAACTCTGTCTGAACCATATTTTTCCTGTACATAACGAATGACTTCTTCACGTCTTTCCTGACAGAAATCAATATCAAAATCAGGCATTGATACCCGCTCAGGATTCAGAAACCGTTCGAACAGCAGACCCCAACGAATAGGGTCAAGATCTGTGATCAGCAAAGCCCACGCTACAAGCGAACCTGCCCCTGACCCTCGCCCAGGTCCAACGGGTATCTTCTGAGCTTTGGCCCATTTAATAAAATCAGAGACAATCAGAAAATAGCCGGGGAATCCCATATTGATTATGATATCCAGCTCTTCATCCAGACGATCAATGTAAATTTTCTGTTGTTCAGCACTGCCGTGAAAATAACTGTTTGGCTGTCTTCCCAGTGCTGCCAGACGATTAGCTAATCCATCTGCAGCCAGACGACGCAATTGTGCATTTTCGTCAGTTGCGTCTGTTGAAGGCAGAATTGGTTCGCGCTGGCCTACAACGAAACTGCATCGTTTTGCAATGTGCAATGTATTGTCAATAGCCTCTGGCAAGTCAGCAAAAAGCTGAACCATTTGAGCTGCTGTTTTAAAGTAATGATCTGGTGTAATATCTGTTTCTTTCATACTGGCCAGACGTTCAGACTGGGCTATACATCTGAGAATACGCTGCGGCACATACATTTGTTCAGTTTCAAAATGACAGTCATTTGTGGCCACAAGAGGTAGACCCGTTTCGTCAGCCAGCATTAGTAACGACGCCTCTGCATCTTCTTCTTGAGCACGACCATGGCGTTGAAGTTCAATATAGGCATTCATGCCAAAAACTGATTTTAGCCATTTTGCGCGCCTAGCAGTAATTTTGTTCTGTCCATGCCAGGCAGGCTGCCCAAGAAACCCAGAAGGATAGCCCCCAGATAAGAGCAATAGGCCTGTTAGATTTTGCACCAGATTTTTGCAAAGAATTTCTGGTTTTTGGTTAGGATCGGTTGTTAGCAGAGCTTTCGAAATAAGGTCACTCAGGTTGATATAGCCAACCTCACTCTGCGCGAGGAGAACAACCTCTCCTGTTCCATCCTGATCCCGCAGATTGACCACAGCCCCAATAATCGGCTGGATGCCAGCATTCAGCATTTTTTGGGTGAAATCAAAGGCACCAAATAAATTAAAGCTGTCTGTAATTGCAAGGGCAGGCTGTAGATCTGCCGCTGCCAATTCAGCCAGTTTATTAATACGCAATGTGCTCTCAGACAGCGAATACGCGGAATGAACGCGCAAATGTACGAAATTTGCATGGCCACCAGACTGCAGTTCATCGTTAGCAGAAGTAGCTACACTTAATTCATTCATAGCAGCTTTTTCCGCTTGATATTGCCATTTTCCAGTTCCAGGATCTCATCCATCTTTGCAGCAAGTTTCTGATTATGCGTGACAATCAAAGCCGCGGTATCTGTGCCATGCACAATCCTTTGCAGGGACTGAAAAACTGATTCACCTGTTTCTGGATCAAGATTGCCGGTTGGCTCATCAGCCAAAAGTATATCTGGCGCATTTGCAACGGACCTAGCAATAGCAACACGCTGCTGTTCACCACCGGACAGCAGGCCAGGCCGATGCGTAGCCCGATCAGACAGACTAACCATTTCCAGCAACAGCTTAGCTCTTTTTTCCGACTCAGTTTGGCTCAAACCATTCAGCATCTGTGGAATCATAATATTTTCTAATGCGCTGAATTCAGGGAAAAGACGGTGGAACTGAAACACCATGCCAATATGGCGACAGCGCAATCGCGTGCGCTTGCGCTCTGACAGTCCAGTTGCCTTTGTTCCATTTATCCAAATCTGGCCGGATTTAGGTTGTTCCAATAACCCCGCCAAATTCAGCAATGTTGTCTTGCCTGCCCCTGATGGCCCAACCAGGGCTGTTATCCGTCCTGGATGCAGCATTAAACTGGCTTCAATGAGAACATCAACCTGCCGTCCAGCCTGAACATAGCCATGGCTGACCATCTCTAGCTTCAAAATGTGTTCCTGCTCACTCATAGCGCAACACCTCAGCCGGAGAAATGCTAGCTGCCCGCCATGCCGGGTATGTGCTAGCAAAAAAGCTCAACACAAGGGACATTGCAACCACGGATAAGACCTCTGAAAAATCAACGACTGCAGGCAATTTTGCTAAATAATAAATTTCAGCAGGAAATAAAGTTGTATCCGCAATCCGTTCAATAAACTGCTTTATTGCGTCAATTTTCCAGCAAATCAGAAGGCCCAGAGCTGTCCCAAACAGAGTGCCTATGCCACCGATACTGGCTCCTGTAATAAGAAAAATCCGCATAATGGCGGCCGAGCTTGCGCCCATTGAACGCAAGACAGCAATGTCAGCATTTTTTGACCTGACCAACATAATCATTGACGAGACGATATTAAAAGCGGCAACCAATATGATAAGCGTGAGAATAAGAAACATCACATTCCGTTCAACCTGCAGCGCATTAATAAAAGTCCGGTTTCTTTCTTGCCAGTCAAACAGACGATATGACTGGCCAAGACGAGCTTTTACGGCAGCTGAGACGCGTTCAATCTGTAAGGGGCTGCTGGAATACAGCTCAATGCCAGTAACAGCGTCCGGCAAAGTAAAAAATGACTGAGCCGCAGACAGAGGCATAAAGACAAAGCTGCTGTCATATTCATGCATACCTACTTTGAACAAACCAGCAATTTTATAGGTTCGGCGTGTGGGTACAGACCCGAAGGCTGTTGTGCGTCCCTTTGCAGATAATAGGCTGATCTGATCGCCAGGCTTCACACCTAGCTGGAAGGCCATTGTCTCGCCAATCAAGATCCCTCCACCATCTCTGAAGCCAGCAATCGCCTGTTGTGATAGACTGTTCCAAAGTGGTTTGCGGGCAGCCAGATCTGACCAGACCACCCCCCGCACAACCGCGCCCAGTGCATTGCGCGAAGAGGTTGCCATTACCTGCCCCTGAATTTGAGGTGTGGCAGCAACTATGCTCGGTATTTCGGAAAGCTGAAAGGAGATTTCATTATATTTTTCAATAGGCCGCCCATCTGTTTTGAACACACCTATATGTCCATTTATGCCCAAAATGCGGTCAATCAGTTCCGCTCGAAACCCATTCATTACACTCATGACAATGATCAGTGTTGCCACTCCAAGGGTAATGCCCAGAAATGAGAACCATGCGATGACAGATATAAACCCCTCGGCACGTCTCGCCCGCAAATACCGAAATGCAAGGAACCTTTCAACAGGCTTTACAATCATAAGTCAGCCCCCGTTACCTTTCAACACAAACACCTGCCTATTATCTTCTAAAGATTCAGCCTGACAGAACCGCCAGAAGCCTTGCTGAAGCTTCTTTTATCGTCACTTCCTCTGAGGCCCCTGTTTTCCTATTTTTAATTTCAACGACTCCCTTATCAACTGACCGTGGGCCGGCAATAGCCTGCCAGGGTAAGCCGATTAAATCCATTGAGGCTAGCTTTGCACCAGCACTGTCACCGCTGTCATCAAGAAGAATATCAAAACCTTCAGTTTTAGCGTCCTGATAAAGCTGGTCGGTAATACTATCGGTCCCGGCATGACCAGGCTTCAAATTAACAATGCCAGCGTCAAAGGGGCTAATGCTAGCAGGCCAGACAATACCTTTGTCATCGTGTTTAGCTTCAATAACAGCGCCAACCAGACGCGAGACACCGATACCGTATGAGCCCATATGGAGAGTTTTCATTTCTCCATTCGGCCCAGAGACAGTTGCTCCCATTTTCTGAGAATATTTTGTACCAAAGTAAAAAATATGACCAACTTCAATCCCGCGTCGTTTCAGCAGTTTGTCCTTGGCGACAGGGCAAGTTGCTTCATCATGTGTTTCATCAGTCTTCGCATAGAGTGAAGTAAATCTGTCAACAACAGATTGAAGATCTTCATCATAGCTAATATCTGCGACCAGATTTGTCTGTTCCCAGTCTTTATGGAAAAACACGCCACTCTCGCCTGTATCTGCAAGTATGATGAATTCGTGGCTGAGATCACCGCCGATCGGCCCAGTGTCTGCTTCCATTGGAATGGCGGTAAGGTCCAACCTTTTAAAGGTCTTTAGATAGGAAACAAACATCCTGTTGTAGGCTTTACGAGCATCATCTTTTGAGAGGTCAAATGAGTAGGCGTCTTTCATCAAAAACTCGCGTCCCCGCATAACCCCATAGCGCGGTCGGACCTCATCACGGAATTTCCATTGGATGTGATATAGGTTTAGGGGTAGGGACTTATAACTCTTTAGATGCGTGCGGCAGATATCTGTGACCTGTTCTTCATTGGTTGGACCATATAGCATATCCCGGTCATGTCTATCTTTCACCCTAAGCATCTCCAGTCCGTAATCTTCATAGCGGCCTGATTCTTGCCAAAGTTCGGCGGGTTGAATTGTCGGCATTTTAATTTCATGCGCGCCAGAAGCAGTTTGCTCCTCACGAACAATCTGTTCAATTTTACTAAGGACTTTTAAACCCAGAGGCAGCCACGTATAAATCCCCGCGCTGGATTGCTGGATCATGCCAGCCCGTAACATGAGACGGTGAGAAACTATCTGAGCCTCTTTTGGGTTTTCTTTCAGTACGGGAATAAAATACTGGGACAGTCGCATGAAACCACGGCTCCAAAACAAAATTAAACGTCAAACACAGACTATTGTGACCATGATCGAGAGGTGATCGGAAAAGTTTTTGATGACTGTAGTGTATGGGGATTCACTAGATTGATGCAAGCCTTGTTGAAGGATGGCAAAGTGGGCTGACAGCAAAGTTGACGTTGTGCATGTATAAACTGCAGAAAATTTGTGATATTAAAGTTTCACACAAAATCGCCTGCACTATAAATAGTTCTAAAATTGCTGGCTGAAGAGAGCTGATAAATGACAGAATCGACATTTCCAAACCTTCGTATGAGACGCCTGCGAAAGTCTGCCTTTATTCGTGATTTAGTGCAGGAGCAGCGTTTACACAGCTCTGATTTAATCTGGCCGCTCTTTATTTGTGAGGGCGAAAATATCACAGAAGACGTCGCTAGCATGCCGGATGTGAAACGCTATTCAATAGACCGAATTGTGGAGCTGGCGAGGACAGCAACTGAGCTCAACATTCCTGCCATCGCATTGTTTCCGAAGACACCTGAAAAGCTAAAAGATGCCGCCGGCAGTGAGGCACTAAACGACCAGAATCTAGTTTGTCAGGCTGTGCGTGCTGTAAAAGCAGCCTGCCCGAAACTGGGGATTGTATGTGATATAGCACTTGATCCTTATACAGATCACGGTCATGACGGTATGCTTGATGAACAGGGCAGAATTGTGAATGATGGAACCGTCGACAAGCTAGTTCAACAGGCCAGAATTCTGGCTGCAGCAGGCTGCGATATTATTGCCCCTTCAGATATGATGGATGGCCGAGTTGGAGCCATCCGTTCTATGTTGGAAACAGATGGATATGCAGATATAATTATTCTGTCTTATGCCGCAAAATATGCTTCTGCCTTCTATGGCCCTTTCAGAGACGCTGTTGGGGCAGGCAGGAAACTTGGCGGTGATGATAAAAAAACCTATCAGATGAACCCTGCGAATTCAGATGAGGCCTTGCGCGAGGTGGCGCTGGATATCGCCGAAGGTGCAGATATGGTGATGGTCAAACCTGGCATTGCCTACCTGGATATAATCAGGCGCGTGTCAGATACCTTTTCTGTCCCCTGTATCGCCTACCAGGTCTCTGGCGAGTATGCAATGACACAAGCTGCTGTTCAGGCGGGGTGGTTAGATAAGCAAACAGTTGTGTTTGAGAGCATGATAGCGTTTAAACGTGCCGGGGCCAGCGGCATTTTGACCTATTTTGCCCCCTATATAGCAGATTGCCTGAACCAGAAATAAATTGGTTAGCATTTCTGAAATAAAATAGGTCGGAATATTTATAAGAACTAATCCGCACTCGTTAGCTTCTATTATTCGGCACCGCTAAAGGAGACTGCTATGAATTGCCTATCACCAGATGATATTTATGCCGCTGCAAAACAGCTGTCTAGCAAAATTATAAACACCCCAACACTTCCAGCTCCAGCTCTATCTCAGCTTTTGGGATGCGAATTATATCTGAAACATGAGCAGCTGCAGCATACCTCATCTTTTAAAGCTCGTGGTGCTTACCTTGCCATATTAGCCCTGTCTGACGCTGAGCGCGCGCAGGGTGTGATCACTATGTCAGCTGGTAATCACGCACAAGCAGTTGCTTATCATGCACAGAAATTAAATATTCATGCTACAATCGTAATGCCCAGGCAGACCCCCTTTGCCAAGATTGAGAGGACCCGCGCTTTTGGGGCAGAAATTGTGTTAGAAGGACGCAACCTTAATGAATGCGAAAAGACCGTAGCGCAGCTGCAAAGGCAACATGGCTACAGCCTCATTCATCCTTATAACGATGCGCATGTCATCCGCGGTCAAGGAACAGTCGGCCTTGAAATTCTAGACAGCGTTCCTGATTTAGACTGTCTTGTTGTTCCTATTGGCGGAGGCGGCTTAATCGGTGGCATTTCACTAATTGCGAAATCCATAAAGCCAGATATTGAAGTGATTGGCGTAGAAGCGGAACTTTATGCATCTATGTACCAAACCTTGAACGGGAAGCCGCTGGCTGTTGGCGGGGAGACAATCGCGGAGGGGATCGCTGTCAAGATGCCAGGCGCCCTCACTGTGCCTCTGGCAAAAGCCTATGTTGATAATATTCTGTTGGTTACAGAACAGCAGTTAGAGTGGGCCGTGGGCGCGCTCGCAGAACAGCAAAGGATTATTGCTGAAGGTGCGGGGGCGGCAGGCATTGCTGCCCTGTACGGCTATCGGCAGAAATTTGTTGGCAAAAAAGTTGGTGTTGTTATTTGTGGCGGAAATATTGATATGCGGCTTCTGGGGACCATTTTGAAACGCAACATGATGTCAGATGGACGTTTGGTTAGGTTGCGGATTGATATTTCTGACGAGCCAGGTATGCTAGCTTCTATTTCTGAGGCGATCGCGGAATCTCGGGGAAATATTGTGGAAATTTATCATCAACGAATGTTCTATGATGTACCGGCAAAATTAGCTAAAATAGATGCCGTTGTTGATACCAGAGGCCAAGCACACGTAGAAGAAATCATTGCTGCTTTAATGGCCAGGCATTTTAGCGTGTCCATCATTGATGAGCAATCATCTCGAGAAAGAGCTTACTCGCCTGTTGGAAAAGCGTGATAATCTCTTGTAAATATCACAAAATTGCCTGACACTAGAAGCATGGACCAGGCTAAATCGATTTTTAATAATTTGCCCTTAAGGCTGCGTGTAACCCGCAGCCAAAAATGCGCTTATTTGTTAGATCAGACAGAACAACGACTAGCAACAGATATATCTGAACATCCTGAGACACATGACAGGCTTGCTGAAACTGGCTTCAGACGCGTCGAAAATTGGGTGTACAAGCCTGCCTGCCCAAATTGCAATGCCTGTCAGCCCATTCGGGTGAAAGCAGAACAATTCAAACCTTCACGGAACATCGCACGTATTCAAGCTACAAACAGAGATTTAAGGCGTAATCTATCTGCGGGTAGGTTAGGTCTTGATCATTATAATGTGTTTCAAAGCTACCTTGGCCAAAGACATGAAGATGGTCAAATGTCCAGTATGAGTTTTGATGAATTTTCTGCTATGATCCTAAATAGCCCTATTGATACAATGTTGACTGAATACGTGGATTCAGAAGACAGATTAATGGGCTGTATACTGGTTGACAGACAACGTGATGGGCTCAGCGCAGTATATAGTTTTTTTCGGCCAGAAGAGAAAAAACGCTCATTAGGTAGCTTCATGATTGTTGATCTGATCGACAGATGCAATGAAATTGGCCTTCCTTATGTTTATCTGGGCTATTATATCGAACAAAGTCGAAAAATGTCTTACAAGACTCGGTTCAGACCTTATCAGATATTCAGTGATGGGATCTGGCGGGATCAATAGTTTTCTTTTGCAAACGTAGTTCAGGTGAACCGGGCAGGGCGCGGAAAGCCTATTGGCGGCATCCGCCCGGTACTACCGCGTCGCCCTTGCCAAGCAAGCAAATCTGTTTCAGTGCGGGTCCTTTCGCCCATCTTCCATGACAAGCCGTTTGCAAGGCTAAATGTTTTAACATCAGCAAGAGTTCCATCTTTAAAGCGTTGCAGAATGACGCCTTTGCCTCTAGTCATTTCAGGAATTTCATTCAAAGGGAAAATCAATAGCCGTCTGTTTTGGCCAACTACTGCAGCATGGTCCCCTACCACGGGACAACAGGCCACCGCCCGTGCGCCCAAGGGCAGGTTGAGGACCTGTTTTCCACTGCGAGTTTGGGCCAATGCGCTGCCGATATCAACAATAAGCCCATGTCCCTTATCTGACGCAACCAGCAATTTACCTTTTCTAACTTTAATAATGTTCACAAGCGAAACATCAGCCGGGACATCCATCATCAGGCTGAGCGGCTCACCAAAACCACGTCCCTTTGGCAGTTTATCGCATCCTAACGTGTAAAACCGCCCATTCTCAGCAAAAACTAAAAGCTTATCTGTGGTTTCAGCATGTAGTGCGAAGCGTGCCCCATCACCATCCTTAAATTTAAATTGTGCATTCAGATCAAGATGCCCTTTCATGGCCCTGACCCACCCTTTTTCTGAGCAGATAACTGTTATGGGCTCTTTTTCAATTAGTAATTCTGTCACATCAATATCTACGGTTGGAGCATCAGAGAGTGTGGTGCGACGCTGGTCAGTTTTTAAAAAATCAGCACGCATAGATTTTACCTGAGCTGATACAGCCTCCCATTGCTCTTCTTCATCTCTAAGCAGATGTTTCAAATTCTTCTGTTCAGCCAAAAGGGAATCACGTTCAGTGCGCAATACCTCTTCTTCTAATCGCCGAAGAGACCTTAACCGCATATCCAAAATCGCATTGGCCTGAACTTCACTTAACGAAAAGCGGCGCCTTAACTCATCACGCGGATGGTCTGTTTCCCTGATGATGGTAATGACCTCATCGAGGTTTAAAAATACAACGATATACCCTTCAAGAATTTCAAGTCTGCGCTCTATTTTGCCTAAACGATATTTACTGCGGCGCATTAGAACATTTCTGCGGTGCAAGAGCCATTCCGTTAGTGCCTCTTTAAGCGATAACACAGATGGCCGCCCATTACTGTCCAATACATTTAAATTAAGCGAAACCCGGGTCTCCAGATCAGTTAATTTGAACAGACTCTCCATTACGGCCTTTGGGTCAAGTCGGCGCGATTTAGGCTCTAAAACAACCCTAATATCCTCAGCAGATTCATCTCGTATATCTGCAAGAACAGGCAACTTTTTAGCCTGCAGCATTTCAGCCATTTTTTCAATCAGTCTTGATTTCTGAATCTGGTAAGGAATCTCGGTTATTACAATTTGCCAGGCGCCACCCTTATCTTTTTCAACATTCCAGCGAGCACGCAGGCGAAAGCCCCCCCGGCCAATTGCATAGGCCTGTCTTATTTGTTCCAATGGCTCAACCAGAATTCCGCCCGTTGGCAAATCAGGTCCCTTCACATAATTCAACAACGTATCAACTGAAGCATTTGGATACTTGATGAGATGTAAGGCTGCGTCAGCCAATTCAACAACGTTATGAGGTGGGATTGCTGTGGCCATTCCAACAGCTATGCCTTGTGCGCCATTAGCCAGCAAATTTGGAAATCCACCAGGAAGAAGAACTGGCTCCTCTGCCTCACCATCATAGGTCGCCCTGAAATCTACGGCATCTTCATCGATACCATCCAGCAAAAGCTTTGCCACATTCGTCATTCGGGCCTCTGTATAGCGCATTGCAGCAGCGTTATCTCCGTCAATATTACCAAAATTACCTTGCCCATCTACTAGTTGGTAACGCATGGCAAAATCCTGTGCCAACCTGACCATGGCATCATAGATGGCTGCATCACCATGTGGATGGAACTTACCCATTACGTCACCAACCACACGTGCAGATTTTTTGAAGCCTTGATCGGGATCTAATTTTAGCTGACGCATAGCAAATAAGAGCCGCCGGTGCACAGGTTTCAATCCATCACGCACATCAGGCAAGGACCGCGATGTAATTGTTGAAAGGGCATAAGCAAGATAGCGTTCGGACAAAGCCGCAGAAAATTGTGTTTTCAGTAACTGTTCCTGGTGCAGAATATCTTCCGACATGGCGTCCTCATGGCAAATCAACAGGCGGCACCTGTTTCAGCTAAAGTCTACAAAATATGGTAGGGCACTGAATTCTGTGCCTCTATATCATGTGATGTTATAGCGTTTAGATACTAAATGCGCCAGCCTCAAACGTGCGACAGGTAACTCTTTATGGACTAAGTTGAATACGCGGTTGGATACAAAATGCCCGGTCAGGGTCAAACCATCCATCAATGCTGTTTCTGAGAGAGTCTCAGTGGCTGGATCAGGCTGCAAAAAGCACGGAAGATGAAGCAAGCGATCAGCATAGTCACCTGCATAATCACGGTGCACCGCCCGCCCAGAACGCGGACTGACATAAATCAGAGCGTCTGTCAGACCAGAGACAGCGCAGCTTTGTAAATTTAGGCCAAAACCAAGCTGATCCAGAAGATTCATTTCCCATTTCACATAAAAGGCAAGCCAATCCGCCAGATTATCTGCCAAACAAATAATATCGATCAGAGCTGTTGTTGACTGCCAGACAGAAACATTTGCCTCTCGTTCAGGCAAACTCACATCAAGAATTGCACAGCAAGATGACAGACCAGCAAGCTTAAGCGCATCATCTAAAAAGATGGCTGATGGGTTTCTGACCAGCTCGAGCTGATATGTGCCAAGCTGTTCAGATAAGCGCGCTCGCCATTGTGCCTGAACCAGATTACCAATTTGCACTGTACCCCTCTTGCTCGCCGTATCATAAGCGTACACAAGACCAGGATGCCGTCCATTTTCCATTGTGAGGAGGCTGGCAACAGCGTTTCGTTCACCATGCGGACGAATAGATAAGATTATGCCCTCATCAGTCCATTCAGGCATTGAAATCCAAATTCCATGCAGAGTACCTTTTCTTATCATTCATCCAGTCTTTGCGATATTTGACATGGCACATCAGATGAATACGCCGTTCAAGAACCTTTTCTAATTCCTTACGAGCGGCCTGACTTATCCGTTTTAAAGTTTGCCCCCTCTTTCCTAGCACTATGCCTCTATGCCCTTCTTTAGCAACAAAGACAGATAAACGCACTTCTGCACTACCATCCTCTCGTTCAACCCAACTCTCACTTTCAACTGTCATCTGATAAGGAAGCTCCTGATGCAAATTCAAAAACAACTTCTCGCGCAGGATTTCAGCGGCTAGGAGACGCACAGGCAAATCAGAAAGGTCGCTAGGATCAAACAAATACGGACCTAGAGGCATTTTCTGTGCTAGCCAGGATTTCAAATCTGACAGGCCACTTCCTGTATGTGCTGAAATCATGAATACCTTTTCAAAAGAAAACAACTTAGACAGCTCAGCTGTTCTGACTAGAACCTGCTCTGGCGTTGCAAGATCAATTTTGTTTAAAATCAATGCGGCAGCCTGTTCTTGTTGGACCAGCTTAGCAATAATCATTTTTGTCTCATCATCAA
>DEBO01000166.1:15648-17204 GCA_002348585.1 Alphaproteobacteria bacterium UBA2954
TCCCTGCCATGCTGCATTGACCATTGCCCGTTCCAAGCGACGTTTCGGTGAGAAAATACCTGGTGTATCGACTAAGATAATCTGGGCCTCGTCCTGCATGGCTATGCCTCGGATGCGGCTTCTGGTTGTCTGAACCTTAGGAGTAACTATGGATACTTTCTGGCCGACCATCGCATTCATAAGTGTTGACTTGCCTGCATTCGGCGCACCGATCAGCGTTGCAAAGCCTGCCCGAGTATCTTTATTTACTGATGTCATCATGCGATCATCTATTCCTTTTATCATGAACATAACGATGAAGGAACTGACGTGCAGCTTCTCTTTCAGCTTGTTTATGGCTACTTCCCTCGCCTATACATCGCCCTACTCCTTTTATGCTGACAGCAATTTTAAATGCAGGCTCATGTGCTGAACCTGTTTGTTTTACTAGGCGATAGAGAGGTAAGTCACATTTCTCAGAGGCTGCCCATTCTTGAAGTTCTGATTTGGGGTTAGTCTCAGCTTGTGTTGGCAATTGTTCCGGTATTGTCCAATTAGTCAAAATAAACTGGCGAACCACATCCAACCCTCCATCAAGATATAGAGCGGCAATGACAGCCTCAATAATGTCGCTTTGAACTGATTCACGTTCACTCAATCCCTTTTGTAAAGGTGCATGAAGGATTAATGTCTGAAGGCCGAGCCGCTGACAGACCTGTGCCAAAGCAGCCTCTTGCGACAAATTATGATAACGCTTGGTTAACTCACCCTGATCCGCATGTGGAAAATTATGGACCAAGTGGTCAGTTAAAACCAATCCTAAAACTCTGTCCCCTAAAAATTCAAGACGCTCGTAACTTGATTTGGGGCCAGCCCGGCTGGCATGAGTAAAGGCGGAAACAAGAAGTGTCTGGTCGGCAAAGTGATGACCGAGCATATTTTGTGCAGATTTAAACCATTGCAAGTCAATTTCATCTCCTGATTTGTCTGCCTGGAGATTGTTAGTCATTCAATTGTATTTCCTAACCTACCAAAGCGGATGGCAGATGGCCAATTCCAAATTTCCCAAATGGAGGCCGAATAATCATGACTGAAAAATAGAAACTGCGCTTCACCTATGAAATTTTTTAAGGGTACAAAACCAACAGACGATGACCGGCTATCACGCGAATTATCGCGGTTATCCCCCATCATGAAGTAATGGCCAGCCGGAACAACAAATTCCGGTGTGTTGTCAAATATCTGCTGATCGCTGACCTCTTGAATGAGGTGTATTTTACCCTCTGGCAACGTTTCCTGATATAAAGTTGTCTTTTGTTCAACGCCGGAGAATGTATGCACACCATTCCCTATCATGCGTCGTTCTACTGGTTGTCCATTAATATGCAACAGGCCACGCCTGACCTGGATCCTGTCGCCTGGGAGACCAATCACCCTTTTTATATAGTCCACAGATGTATCCGAGGGCAGGCGAAATACGGCAACCTGACCACGCTGAGGCTTCCTTTCTCCTGAGAAAACTCTATCCTTAATTGGGCCGAGGCCAAACGGAAAAGAATAACGGGAATAGCCATAGC
>DEBO01000166.1:17545-20241 GCA_002348585.1 Alphaproteobacteria bacterium UBA2954
TTTTGTTACAAATAGATAATCACCAACCAATAACGTTGGGATCATTGAACCTGATGGAATATTAAAAGGTTCTGCCACAAACGAGCGAAAGCCGACCGCAATCACGCCAGCGATCAATAGCGTTTTGACCAAATCGATAATGCCTGAAACAGCTGTTTGTTTTTTAGTGGACATGGAAATTCCCTTAGAAGCAGTCAAACGGGTTAGGTGGGTTTATACACACTTGCCTTTCGACATCAAGTTTCCTGTCCTTCAACACAAGACAAGCTGAGCACAACAAAGGCAGATGAATATGGTGGCTCATCACTTATGGAGACATGCAAATTGGGTCTATATCCTGCCGGCACGAGTCTGTTTAGACCACGTTCACAGGCCCCGGACAAGCTTAAAACTGGCGCTCCAGCAGATGATGACAATGTCTGAGCGTGCCGCCAACACATACCCGCCTGGTCGGTTGCTGAAAGTGCCTTGTACACGGCTTCTTTTACAGCAAATCGACCAGCCAAATAAGCCGATCTATTCTGACGCAACGCTAGCTCTGCCTGCTCAGCTGCAGAATATATGCGTTTTGTGAATCTGTTACCAAACAGAGCGGCAAGCCTAGCTATGCGTCGTTGATCACAGATATCATGTCCAACGCCTATGATCACAAAACTGCCCCACTTCTATTTATGACCTGCCGCATTCGTACAATTGCATCTTTCAATCCTGTAAACATGGCCTCCCCTATTAAGAAATGACCAATATTTAATTCAACTATCTCTTGAATTTGGGCAATTTGACCTGCAGTTTCGAAAGAAAGCCCGTGGCCAGCATGAACTTCTAAGCCACATGCATCGGCAAAACGGGCAGCAGAAACGATACGTTCATATTCATGCTGGCATGCAGACCCTGCAGGCAAATCGCAAAACCTTCCAGTGTGCAACTCAACAATGTCAACACCAATGGTTCTAGCAGCTGACAAATCATCTTTATCAGAATCAACAAATAAGGAGACCCTAATCCCTTCCGCTTTCAGCGTGCCGACTTGTACAGCAAGCCGATCCTGCAAAGCCCGCACAGCCAGCCCACCCTCCGTCGTCAGTTCATCTCTTTTTTCAGGAACTATACAGCAAGCATTAGGCCTAACATCACAGGCAATCTTGACCATTTCATCTGTCGCCGCCATTTCAAAATTCAACGGCACATCAATTGCCTCCTTCAGCGCATAAATATCCTCATCACGGATGTGACGCCGATCTTCCCGCAAGTGAGCGGTTATACCATCTGCACCAGCAGTTTGGGCAAGAAGAGCCGCCGTTACAGGGTCAGGGTGACTGCCGCCTCGCGCATTCCTAACTGTAGCAATATGGTCAATATTCACTCCAAGTCGAAGCTGTTTCATGTCGTATTTTCCATGTGCTGTTTTTTATGCTTTTTTTTCATGCGATGTTCACGCCAACTTACAATTCCCCAATAGCAGATTGAAAAGCTAATCACCCAGGACACTATAAACATAAGCACTCCGCCAAGTGCCATGGGAATGAAATAGGCCATAAATTGCCCATAAACGTCGCCTACTTCAGGTGTCGTCGATTCAATAAAAAGGCCAAAATAACGGATAACACCTTCACCAATTGCCTGCAACAATACGAATATTAATGGAAAAGTCCAGGGATTGCCAAATATAGTGCCCAGCAATGCCGTAGCCAAATTGCCACGTATAAAATAAGCAAGACCAAAGGCAAGTAACAAATGAAACCCAACTAAAGGGGTAAAAGAAACCGCAACTCCGCAGGCAAATCCGCTGGCCAACGAGTAAGCTGAACCAGGCATCCGTAATAAGCGCTGCACAACATAACTGTACAACCGCGAAAAGCCTTTGCGCGGCCAGAGAATTTCCTTAAGCCTGCCAGTAAAGCTGAGCGGTACGCGCCGTCTAAACATTATTCTCCTTCCGCAGACAGAAAACTTAAAGTCCTCGCCTTTCTACGGATTCTATGTATTTATTGGACCGCAAAACCGCAATGATAGAATTTATATGTTCTAAATTTTTCACATCAATATCCAGAATGAACGTAAAAAAATTCATATCTCTTTCTGTAAGTTGAATATGTGTGATGTTACCGGCCTGCTGGCCAATTACTGAGCAGAGTGCAGCCAAAGCACCTGGTTCATTGACTACTACAGCCTGAATACGGCCAGCAAATCGACGTATCGCGCTGCGTGGCCACTCCACATTCAGCCATAGCTCGGGTATTTCAACAAATTTTGCGAGTGTATTGCAATTCTTTGTGTGTACGGTTATGCCTTTACCAGTCGTGACAATGCCAACAATTTTGTCTCCCGGAAGCGGATGACAACATTTACCCAAATGAACAGCCAATCCTTCATGCGCCTTACCAATATGAAACAATTGTTCTGGACTCGTATCAGCTGTCTGGCTGGACTTATCCGTAATAATACTTCTGGCAAGGTCAGGGTGAAGCCGGTCAAAAACCTCACTTGATTTCACCAAATCTTCTGCAATTTGCGCATAGAGTTCATCACGTGAGTTCACCGAAAATGCAAACAAATACTTATCGATATGCTGTTCACGGAACTGTTTTTTTCTGAACCGGTATTCCCGCTCGAGCAAGACCTTGCCTACCCGAGCGAATTCATCTTGTTTCTGAAGTCTGATGAACCGTTTGATGGCCGAACGTGCGCGACCTGTC
>DEBO01000088.1:0-18855 GCA_002348585.1 Alphaproteobacteria bacterium UBA2954
CCAGGGCTGGCCCATAGCTGCCCTGCCAACCATTACACCAGCAGCTCCAGAATGGCTTAGTGCTGTTTTTGCAGTTTCATAGCTGGTAATATCTCCATTAATGAAAACAGGTATCCGAACAGAATCAACAACAACTCTGACAGCTAACCAATCAGCCCGTCCTTTATACATCTGGGAGCGTGTGCGCCCATGTATAGTTACCATTTGCACACCCGCCTGCTCAGCAATTTGCGCAATTTCTGGTGCATTCAGGGAAAAATCATCCCAGCCAAGACGGGTCTTTAAAGTCACTGGTAAAGATACAGCTCCGACAACAGCATCACAGATACGTTTTACACGCTCCGGTTCACGCATCAAAGCAGCTCCTGATTCTCTGCCTGTGACCTTTTTGGCCGGACAACCCATATTGATATCTATTAGACTGACCCCAATTTGTTCTGCCATCTGCGCGGCATCAGCCATCATTTGCGGATCCCACCCTGAGATTTGCAGCCCTACTGGGGCTTCACTGCGCAAGTCAGCAGAGATCTTCTTCATTTCTGTGCGAATATCTGCCAACATGGCTTGACTAGCCACCATTTCACTAATCACAAGGCCGCCACCTGCCCGCCGCACCGCACGACGAAACGGCCGGTCAGTTATTCCCGACATAGGTGCCAAAATGACATCAGAAATGCTATTCATATCAGAAAAGCCTAAAATTTGGTCAAGAATGCTCGTCATAACTGCAATTATGCTTCATTTTATGAGAAAATGTCCAGAACAGTGCACAATAATTGGGCAAGTAATAATATTATTTTACTGCAAAACCATCAACAGATGTGTTAGCTGAACTGGACAAGCCTGTCTCGCTCTGGCTAGATACGTCTCATCGCATTAACAGGAAAACCCGTTGATGAATACTGTGCAAGATAAAATGGATTTTATCATTCTCGCTGCTGGTAACGGCAACCGGTTTTTGTCTGCTGATTTATCTGCCAGACGCTCAAAGCAATTTCAGCTATTGGCAGGCAGGATGGTTCTTTTGCACAGTCTCGATGCTATCAGCCAATGGCCCTCTTGTGGACAGATTGTCATTGTTCTTCCGGAAGCGAGTGTAGAAAATGACATTCTGAATTATTTGGAGAAAGAGGCAAAGGAAATTCCTGTTTCTGTGTGTTTTGCTTCTGGCGGCTCAAGCCGATCAGCATCAACCTTGAATGGTCTTAAAACCCTGTCGACTCTTACACCGAATAAGCTGGTAGCAATCCATGATGCTGTTCGCCCGTTTGTGCCACACCAAGTTCTTGATGATTTATATGCTGCCTGCGCAGGCGGAGCAGATGCTGCCATACCTTCTCTGCCGATGACAGACACAGTCAAACATGTTGATCAAACAAAGACAGTTTTAAACACGATTGATAGAGGCACATTGAAAAGGGCGCAAACACCGCAGGCTTTCCTCTTTGATAAAATTTACCGCCTTCACCAGGAAAATGCGGATAAAAGAGGTAAGCAGCCTGTCACTGATGATGCAAGCCTCGCTGAAACTGCTGGATTAACAGTGGTCTGCGTTGAAGGGTCGAGCCAGCTAAAAAAAATTACCTTTGCTGAAGATTTGAATATAATGCAAAACCAGCAGACAGAAATACGCACCGCAAGCGGATTTGACGTACATCGTTTTTCAACAGAAAAACCAGGCCCCATAATGATTTGTGGTGTTGCCATTGAACATAAATACGGTCTTATTGCACATTCAGATGGTGATGTCGGGCTACATGCGCTATGCGATGCTGTGTTAGGGGCATCGTCTAATGGCGACATAGGCCAGCACTTTCCCCCATCTGATGAGAAATGGAAAGACACCTCCTCAGCTCAGTTCCTGCAGTTTGCCCTTGAGAAGGTGAAGGAGGCAGGTGGATCCGTTACATTGCTAGATGTAACGCTGATTTGTGAGGCTCCAAAAATTGGACCACATAGAGACAAGATTCGCGAACGTCTTGCTGAAATTACCGGATTGCCGCTAAATAGGTTGTCTGTGAAGGCTACAACAAGTGAACGGCTTGGCTTCACAGGTCGAGGCGAAGGCATTGCCGCATTCGCACAAGCATCTGTTCGCCTGCCTACCTCATATGGTGAGCAAGGTTAATGTCTGTTTTTTTAGCACACCTAGCAACGCTTGGACCAATTGGCCGCTATTTACCAGCGCCCGGAACAATAGGCTCTATTTTAGCGTTAATCGCCGGGTTTTTTCTAGCAAAGAATGGCTTTATGATGTTATTTTCAGCACTGTTGGTGGTCACTCTATTAGGTACGTTTGCTGCTGATGCCTATTCACAACTAACAAATACAAATGATGCAGGCGAAATTATTATCGATGAAGTCGCCGGACAATGGCTGGTGCTCTTATGCATTCCCCCCAATATAGACTCAGCCCTGTTATGGTATGGTGCTGGGTTTATACTGTTCAGGCTATTTGATATTCTTAAACCCTGGCCGATATCTGTTGCTGAGAAGCTGCCAGGCGGAATTGGGGTAATGGCAGATGATGTGGTGGCAGGTACATTGGCAGGTATGGCGCTGCTGATAGCGCAATTATTTATCTACCCCACCTGAATACCTGAAAGGCAAAAGGAAAACCAAATGCTTGAAGATGCCCCTGCACTTATCGAAAAACTTACCGCGTCCAAACAGACCTTAACCACGGTAGAATCCTGTACAGGCGGGCTTTTATTTGGTCATCTTACCGCCGTTTCGGGTGCATCTTCTGTATTGGATCGCGGATTTATTACTTACAGCAACCAAGCCAAACAAGAAATGGTTGGGGTAACAGCGGAGACCTTGGCAGTGTTCGGTGCTGTCTCACAGCAAACTGCTGAGGAAATGGCAAAAGGTGGGCGTCAAACCGCGAACACAGATTTATCCATTTCATTGACAGGAATTGCTGGCCCAGGTGGCGGTTCAGCTGAAAAGCCTGTCGGCCTTGTCTGGATATCTGCAATTCGCAAAGATGGAATTCAGCAAACAGAACGTCACCTGTTCACAGGAGACAGACAGCATATTCGTATATTAGCATGCACACACGCAATATCACTGCTGCTGCGCATGTCATCAAGCTAAGTCATTACTTTTGTTTTAACTTAAGTGTGTAAAGCTGGTCGGCACGAGCCTCAAATGCGCGGACCATACGTCTTACTGCTTCTGTGAACAAGCTTTCTATGACTGTTTGTAACAGGCGAGATTTGAATTCGAAATCCACATAAAAATCGATCATGCAGCCGCCAGGATGTTGAATAAATTTCCATCTATTTGTCAGATATTTAAATGGGCCTTCTGCATATTCTACTTTGATGATAAGATTTTTTCTATCCATCTGAATATGAGATGTGAATTGTTCTTTGAACACCTGAAAACCGATAATCAGATCGGCAACAAGTGTTGTGTCTGTCTGTGTCCGAATCCGGGACGCCAGACACCAGGGCAGAAATTCAGGATACCGCCTTACATCGGCAACCAGGTCAAAAAGCTGCTCAGGGGAATGACGGATTAGACGCTGTTCAGCATGGGTTGTCATTGAAGAGCTTCTCCTCACACATTCTGTGAGGTTGTCTGCGCAAGCCGCCTAAGCCGTTCAAGCTGAAGAGCAGCGAAATCTGTGTCAGCATGATAGGAGGAGCGTGTTAAAGGTGTTGATGCCATCATTAAAAACCCCTTTTCCTGTCCCCAGACCGCATAGGCTTCAAATTGTTCGGGCGTCACAAAGCGGTCAACAGCGGCATGTTTTGGGGTAGGCTGTAAATACTGACCAATAGTCATAAAATCGACATCTGCTGCCCTCAGATGTTCCATCATTTCTGCAACTTCTTCGTCAGTTTCACCCAAACCAACCATAATACCGGACTTTGTAAAAATAGATGGATCAAGTGCTTTGACCTGTTTCAGCACGTCCAGAGAATGCGCATAACGTGCACCAGGACGAACAGGCTTATATAAGCGCTCAACCGTCTCCATATTGTGATTAAACACGTCAGGCTTTGCCGCCACTACCTGTTCAACAGCCCCTTCTTTGCGCAAAAAATCAGGTGTCAGCACTTCTATTGTCGTCTCTGGTGAGCTAAACCGGATAGAAGCAATTGTCCGGGCAAAATGATCTGCCCCGCCATCATCCAAATCATCCCTGTCCACAGAAGTGATCACAACATGGCGCAGGCCAAGACGGGCAACCGCCTCAGCAACATGGTTAGGTTCATGCGGATCAAGCAAATCAGGCCGGCCTGTTGCCACATTACAAAACGCACAGGCCCGTGTGCACACAGATCCCAAAATCATCATGGTGGCATGTTTATTTGCCCAGCATTCACCAATATTTGGGCAGGCAGCCTCCTCACAAACAGTCACAAGGTCAAGATCACGCATCAGACTTTTAGTCTCTGAAAATGCGCCCGCGCGGGGGGCCTTTACCCGCAGCCACTCCGGGCGGCGAGGTTGCGGTCTGTCCTCATTACGTCTCTTTTCTGGATGCCGAGCGGCACCTTTTGTCAGATTTGGATACGGCATTCTTTGTTACTCTCTGTGTGACAGCAGCTGTCCCTTGCAAGTGCCTACATCAGTTCTTGTCTTGAAAAAAGACTACACACACGCCTTTTTCAAATATGGCCACAAATCATTTAAAAATGGATCGCTTTGCCATAGGCATCGAGCACGGCCTCATGCATGGCTTCAGACAGTGTTGGATGCGGAAAAATCGTCTGCATTAGCTCAGTCTCGGTCGTCTCCAATGTCTGCGCAACAACATAGCCTTGAATCAGTTCTGTAACCTCTGGGCCGATCATATGCGCGCCCAGTAACGCGCCTGTCTTTTCATCAAAAATAGTTTTGATCAGCCCCTCATCTTCACCCAGCGCGATCGCCTTACCATTACCCAGAAACGGAAATTTGCCGACCTTAATCTTATAGCCCTGCTCTTTGGCCTTGGCTTCGCTGAGGCCGACTGAGGCCACCTGTGGGCGGCAATAGGTACAGCCCGGCACGGCCTCTGGTTTAATGGGATGCAGATTTCTCAGCCCCGCGATAGCCTCAATACATAAAATTCCCTCATGGCTGGCCTTATGGGCAAGCCACGGTGCTCCGGTAACATCGCCTATGGCATAAAGGCCCGGCTCATCAGTTGCCATCACCTGATTGGTCACAATATGCCCTCGGTCTAGCTTGACCTTGGTTGCCTCTAGGCCAAGGCCTTCTGAATTGCCAACGATGCCTACCGCCATAATCACCTGTTCTGCAGATATGGCTTCTTGCTTGCCCTTCAGCATAACAGAGGCTGTGACAATGTTTTTGGTTTTTTCAAATGCCTTTAGCTGTGCAGAGGTGTGTATGGTAATCCCTCGCTTTTCAAAGGACTTATGCGCTAGAACTGAAATTTCAGCATCCTCAGCAGTCAAAATCCGGTCGAGTGCCTCGATAATCGTGACCTCGACACCCATGTCGCGATAAAAACTGGCAAATTCAATACCAATCGCCCCTGAACCAACAACAATCAGGGATTTTGGTATGGATTTGGGCACCATCGCTTCTTTATATGACAGGATTTGCGTACCGTCTGTTTCCAGCCCGGGCAGCTGGCGTGCACGTGCCCCGGTGGCGATGATGACGTGCCTTGCCTGTACCGTTTGTGCTGCCTTTCCGCCAATATCAATAGACCAGACATTCTGCTTGCACCCGGCCAGTTTGCCCGTGCCGTCAATCAAATCGACCTTGTTCTTCTTTAACAAGTGGGCAACCCCGTCGGATAAACGGCTGGACACCTTGCGTGAACGGGCCACCACTTTTTCCAGATTCACTGAAACCTTGCCTTCAACTTCAATACCGAAGTCAGACAAATTTTCCAGATTATGGCGTAACTCCGCCGCCCGCAACAGGGCTTTGGTGGGGATACAGCCCCAGTTCAGACAAATCCCGCCTAAATGCTCACGCTCAACCAGACCGACCCGCATCCCCAACTGCGAGGCGCGTATCGCGGCAACATAACCTCCTGGTCCGCCACCAATCACAAGAACATCAAATGAAGCTGTCTGTGTCATCTTAACGACTACCTTTCTAAAATGGGTTTGTATCCAGCCTGTAATTTGGCCTACAACAGCATGGTGACAGGCTGTTCTATCGCGCGTTTGAAGGCCTGCAGCCATTTCGCCCCAAGAGCACCATCAACAATTCTGTGATCAGCAGATAATGTGACCGTCATCACTGTCGCCACAGCCAATTCACCATTTTTGACAACAGGGCGTTGCTCGCCAGTCCCCACCGCCAGGATTGCAGATTGCGGCGGATTGATAACAGCTGCAAATTCACGGATCCCAAACATACCCAGATTAGAGATGGTGAAGCTGCCGCCTGCATATTCAGACGGATCAAGGGTGCCTGCTCGGGCGCGGCTGGCTAAATCGGTGGTTTTACGTGATATATCAGCCAGACCAAGTTTTTGGACATCATGGATAACAGGGGTCACCAGACCACCATCAACTGCCACAGCCACACAAATATCAGCAGTGCTGAAATAGCGGCAACCCTCAGCTTCGAAATAACCGTTCACATCTGGTTCAGCCATAAGGGCAGCAGCAGTGGCTTTTACCACCATGTCATTGACTGAAATTTTCACGCTAGCCTCAGCCGCTTCATTAAGGGCCTTACGCGCGGTGAGTAAATTATCAATATCACAATCCACAGACAGATAGAAGTGGGGCGCGGTCTGTTTTGACCGCTGCAGTCTGTCTGCAATCACGCGCCGCATCGCGTTATGCGGCACAAATCGCTCTTCAGCAGAGACTGCGGCAGAAGCTGTCCGCGACATCGCGGCTGGCTGAACAGCAGTCCCGGACGCCCTAGAAGCCAGAGCTTCTTCCACATCTGCCCTGATGATTCGGCCATGCGGACCTGTTCCTGACAGACGGGCCAGCTCAAGACCAGCATCAGCGGCAATGCGCCGTGCCAGCGGGCTGGCAAACACCCGATCTGACCTGGCTGGTGATAAAGGAGCCAAAGCGGGTTGAACAGGACTTGTTGCCGCAGCTGGCACGGCGGCTGGCGCATCCTTTTGCGGCGTTGTTAAGGGGGCAACAGCTGGTACGGCGGCAACCGCAGCAAGCGCGTCATCAACACTTTCTCCATCTTCTGCAAGAACCGCAATCAATTCATTCACAGCCACATTTTGTGTTCCTTCAGCAACAGCCAGTTTTACCATAACACCGTCATCAAGGGCTTCAACTTCCATGGTCGCCTTATCAGTTTCAATTTCAGCTATGACGTCACCTGACTTGACGCTGTCTCCCTCTTTGACCAGCCAGCGTGCAAGTGTGCCTTCTGTCATGGTTGGCGAAAGTGCCGGCATAAAAACAGATACAGACATATCAGCCTCCTTAAGTGCGGTAACAGGCCTGACGGCCAGCGGCCACAATATCATCAGCCTGAGGCAGAGCCAGTTTTTCAAGATTGGCAGCATATGGCATCGGCACATCCTTGCCTGTCACCCGCATCACCGGAGCGTCAAGATAATCAAAGGCCTGTTCCATCATCTGCACAGCCAGCTCTGATCCTATGCCTGCATAGGGAAATCCCTCCTCACAAGAGATTAAGCGAGAGGTCTTCTTTACCGACTCTACAATCATTTCGGTATCCAAAGGCCGGATGGTGCGCAAATCAATCACTTCAGACTCAATGCCTTCTGCGGCCAGTTGTTCTGCTGCTTCCAGGGCTTTACCGACCATAATGGAAAAGGCGGTGATGGTGACATCACTGCCAGGGCGAACCACTTTGGCCTTACCGATAGGCACTACCCAGTCTTCATGTTCAGGCACGTCAAAGCTCTGGCCATACATCACTTCATTTTCAAGGAAAATAACCGGGTTTGGGTCACGGATTGCTGATTTCAGCAAGCCTTTGGCATCAGCAGCAGACCAGGGAGACACAACCTTCAGCCCCGGACAATGCGCATACCAGCTGGCATAACATTGTGAATGCTGTGCCGCCACACGACTGGCCGCACCATTTGGGCCACGGAACACAATTGGACAGCCCATCTGTCCACCCGACATATATAATGTTTTCGCTGCAGAATTTATAATCTGGTCAATGGCTTGCATCGAAAAATTAAATGTCATGAATTCAATCACAGGAAGCAGTTCACCAAAGGCAGCACCTACGCCTAGTCCTGCAAATCCATGTTCCGTAATCGGTGTATCAATGACGCGTTTGTCCGAGAATTCTTCCAGCAAACCTTGAGAAACTTTATAGGCGCCCTGATACTCGGCAACTTCCTCACCCATGACGAAGACACGATCGTCGTTGCGCATTTCCTCTGCCATAGCATCACGCAGAGCTTCTCGTACAGTCTGTGTCTTTGTTGCGCCGTTCCAGTCTGGATCAGGTGGGAGCGGCAGGACTGAACCAGGAGTGGCATCGGCTTCAACCATAGCCAAATCCGCGGGTAATACCTGCTCAGATGGAGCTAGCGTAGATGACTGTGCCACAGCGTCCTCTTCTTCTGGCAGAGCTGTTTCCCCTTCTTCTAATAATCTGGCAATTACAGCGCCAACAGCCACACCTTCGCTTCCCTCGGCTACGGTGATTTCACCAACAATACCTTCTTCCACAGCCTCAACTTCCATTGTTGCCTTATCTGTCTCAATTTCAGCAATGACGTCACCTGACCTTACACTATCGCCAGCTTTGATAAGCCATTTGGATAACCGACCCTCTGTCATAGTGGGCGACAATGCTGGCATCTTAATTTCTACAGCCATGTTTAATTCCCTTTGAAATCCACTTTGTTCAGGCGATCAGAATATCTGTGAATAGCTCATCTAACTCTGGTTCTGGGCTCGCAAGCGCAAAATCAGCAGCGTCCATAACAACACCTTTCACCTTTTTATCAATCTGTTTCAGTCCAGCCTCATCAACGCCCTCACGCAGCAGAAGATCACGCAGTTGCTCAATAGGGTCATGCTGCTTTCGCATCGCATCAACCTCATCGCGAGTTCTGTATTTGGCCGGATCTGACATAGAATGACCACGGTAACGATAGGTTTTCATTTCCAGTATGTAAGGCCCTTTACCAGACCGACAATAATCAAGTGCTTCGCGCGCTGCTGCTCTTACCGCTAAAACATCCATCCCATCGACCTGAAGCCCCGGAATGCCATAAGCTTTTCCACGGTCTGCTAA
Organism: Alphaproteobacteria bacterium UBA2954; assembly: GCA_002348585.1. Lineage (GTDB taxonomy): Bacteria > Pseudomonadota > Alphaproteobacteria > Puniceispirillales > Puniceispirillaceae > JADHLI01. The sequence goes on from DEBO01000088.1 coordinate 9,196, forward strand.
ATCCAGTCCGGCAGATGCACGAGACACAGACGTGCCCATGCCATATTGATTGTTTTCAATCACAAAAATTATCGGCAGTTTCCACAGTGCAGACATATTAAAGGTTTCATACACCTGGCCCTGATTGGCTGCTCCATCACCCAAATAGGCCATGTTTACACCGCCATCGCCTTTGTATTTATGCGCAAACGCCAAACCTGCGCCGATCGGCACCTGCGCTGCAACAATGCCATGACCACCATAAAAGTTCTTCTCTCGGCTAAACATATGCATTGAGCCACCTTTACCCCGAGAATAGCCATCTTTTCTGCCAGTCAGTTCGGCCATTACACCCCTGGATTCCATACCACAAGCTAGCATATGACCGTGATCACGATAAGAGGTCACAACAGAGTCCCCTTCTTCAGCCATAGACTGCATCCCAACAACAACAGCCTCCTGACCGATATACAGGTGACAGAACCCCCCAATATGCCCCATACCATACAGCTGACCGGCCTTTTCCTCGAACCGGCGGATCAGTATCATCTGTTCATAAAGCTGTTCCAATATTTCACGTGACGGCTTATCATTAATAACCGATTTTGGGGGTCGGCCACGTTTACGGACTGTGTACTTTTTATCTGCCATCTATCTCCTCCTGCCCAATATGGCGCAAGATTGTTAACTAACTGTAAAGATGAAGGCAAAAGTTACTTTATTGCAATAATTTTATTTAACTGTTTTTATTGTATATTTTATAATTAAACTTTATATTAGTTAAAAAAATTAGATATTAAAATTTCAATTTCGTTAAATCAATTGAAATGATCACATCATTTTTGCTATACATACCCACATTTGAACGTGCAGTTTCAGCCAACATGTCGGCATCTATCGCGCCAGAACGCAATAGCTTGATCCGATGTTCCAAAAAATGGTTCTGTTTATTCAGTAAAGCCAGAGTTTCGCTAGCTGCCTGTATTTCCCTGTCAATATCTTCCCGCGCCATAAGGCCGCGTTCACCAACAATTGTATGAAACCCAAAAAACACCACTAATGTGCCAGTAAGGACGAGCCCGCCAGCAAAGGCAAAAGAACGCTGGAATGATTGATGCATGGCACTTTACCTTGTCAGTTTAGAACAGACAGAAATAAGTGAATCAAAAACAAATCAACGGGTCAAGAAAAAAGCGAATCGCCGGTCTCACTGCAATTTTTAATATTTACAGAAGATAAATGAACCATTCAGCGCAAGATGGAACGTCCGGCATACACAGCCCGTTCACCAAGTTCTTCTTCAATCCGCAACAGCTGGTTATACTTTGCCAACCGATCAGAACGCGACAAAGATCCTGTTTTGATTTGTCCTGCGTTTGTTGCGACCGACAAATCGGCAATAAAGCTGTCTTCAGTTTCCCCCGACCGATGCGAAATCACAACGCCAAACCCAGCTTGTTTGGCGTCTGATATAGCCTTCATGGTCTCCGTCAGTGTGCCAATTTGATTTACTTTAATCAAAATGGCGTTGCCTGCCTTCATCTTAATACCCTTCCCAAGTCGTTCAGAATTAGTCACAAACAGATCATCACCCACAACCTGAACGCCCTGACCAATCCTTTCTGTGAGGTCAACAAACCCCTGCCAGTCATCTTGACTCAGAGGATCTTCAACCGACACGATCGGAAATTGATCACAAAGGGCTACCCACATATCAACCATTCCAGCCGTATCAAGTTTTCGCCCCTCTCCTTGCAAATTATAGCTGCTGTCCCGAAAAAACTCAGATGCTGCAGCATCCAGAGCAAGGACTACATCATCACCCAGATGAAAACCTGCTGCCTCAACAGAGGAGGCAACGACCTCAACAGCTTCAGGAGTCGTGTTAATTGCCGGAGCAAAGCCACCTTCATCCCCGACTGCGATAGACAATCTCTTCTTTGACAGTTCAGACTTCAGGGCCTGAAAAATTTCTGCGCCCATACGCAGACCATCACTGAAGCTAGCTGCGCTAACAGGCATAATCATAAATTCCTGGACATCAAGGGCATTATCGGCATGTGCCCCCCCATTCAGAATATTCATCATTGGTGTTGGGAGAATATGTGCATGAATGCCACCCAGATAACGCCACAAAGGCAAGCCTGACGCCTCGGCAGCAGCCCTGGCAACAGCCAGACTTACTCCCAAAATTGCATTTGCACCAAGCCGTGCTTTATTTTCAGTACCGTCAAGGCTGATTAGATCAGCGTCAATCTGCTGCTGTTCTTTTGCATCCGCACCGGACAGTGCATCGAAAATCTCAGTATTCACAGCATGAACAGCAGACATTACCCCTTTGCCGCCATAGCCTGCCTGTTCGGTATCTCTCTTTTCAATAGCTTCATATGCGCCAGTTGACGCCCCAGAGGGGACAGCCGCACGGCCAAAACTGCCATCGTCTAGCAAAACATCAACCTCAACCGTGGGATAGCCGCGCGAATCTAAAATCTGACGAGCATGAAGATCACGAATAGTAGACATTAGGCATTCCTTTCTTAGGGCCTATTGGCCTAAATTAAGTCTTTACAGCTTCAGCAAGACGAGACAATAAAGCTAATAAAGCTGGCATCTGTTCAAGCGGAACCATGTTTGGCCCATCAGATGGGGCATGGTCAGGATCCTGATGTGATTCTATAAACAGCCCGTCAACGCCAACAGCTACAGCAGCCCTTGCCAAAACGGCAACAAATTCTCGCTGCCCACCTGATGCGCCACCAAGCCCTCCGGGTTGCTGAACTGAATGGGTTGCGTCAAATATTACAGGAAAGCCTGTTGCTCGCATCTGCGGCAGGCTCCGCATATCACTGACAAGGGTGTTATAGCCAAATGACGAACCGCGTTCTGTCAACAAGACACGCTCATTCCCAGACGATACTAGCTTATCGGCAACATGCGTCATATCCCAAGGAGCCAAAAACTGACCCTTCTTTACATTAACCACTGCTCCTGTATTTGCAGCAGCCACAAGTAAATCAGTTTGACGACATAAAAAAGCTGGTATCTGCAAAATATCAACCGCTTCGGCTGTAACGGCACATTGTTCAGGCAGGTGAACATCTGTCAGCACAGGGCAGCCTAACGCTGCTTTAACATCAGCCAATATCTGAATGCCTTCATCAAGCCCTATCCCCCGCTGTGCGGATAAAGATGTTCGGTTTGCCTTGTCAAAAGACGATTTATAAACAAAATTCATCCCTGCTGAGCGGGCAGCTTTATGCAGCGCTTCTGCATGAAATAAAGCATGGTCCCGACTTTCAATCTGGCAAGGGCCAGAAATCAGCAATAAAGGGGTGCCATCTCCTATTTCAAACTCAGGGAGTGTAATCTTCAACATTTTTCATTCTCCCCATGCGGACAAGCAAAATCTTGATACATAATTCTGTCAGACTAAACGCGACTTTTCTCTGGCAGCAGAGACAAATCCGACAAACAATGGGTGCGGCTCAAACGGCTTCGATTTTAACTCTGGATGGAACTGAACCGCAACAAACCAGGGGTGGTCAGGACGCTCCACAATTTCAGGCAGCAGACCATCTGGGGAAAGGCCAGACATTTTTAGCCCTGCATTTTCTAGCTTATCCTGATAGGCAATATTCACCTCATAGCGATGCCTGTGCCGCTCCTCAATAAAGTCGGCGCCATAGATTTTACCGGCTAGCGAACCTTTCGCAATTTGGCAGGGATATACACCTAAACGCATAGTCCCACCTAGGTCATCTGCATCACTCCTAGTTTGCACTTGATTGCCTGCAGACCATTCTGTCATTAGACCAACAACCGGTTCATCACAAGGGCCAAACTCAGTCGAACTGGCTTGCGGTATTTCAGCCAAACCGCGGGCAGTTTCAAGAACAGCCATTTGCATACCGAAACAAATACCGAGATAAGGAACATTCTGCTCACGAGCGAAACGAATAGCCTCAACCTTGCCTTCTGATCCTCTTTTGCCAAATCCACCTGGAACCAGAATTCCTGAGACATTCTCAAGATGATGGAGATAGCTTTGGCTGTCTTCCTGCTCAAAAACTTCTGAGTCCAGCCATTTGATGTTCACTTTTACTTTATTGGCTATGCCGCCATGAGTTAGGGCTTCACCTAGAGATTTATAACTGTCCTGTAAGGATGTGTATTTTCCAACAATAGCGATTGTGACCTCACCTTCAGGATGGGCAAAATTGTAAGCAATATCTCGCCAACAGCTCAGGTCCGGCATCTTGCTTTTCAGGCCAAAATGAGCACATACCTGACCATCCAGACCTTGTTCGTGATAGGCTAGAGGCACTTCATAAATATTACGCACATCTTCAGCAAGAATGACCGCATCTGGTCGCACATTGCAGAACAAGCCAATCTTTGCTCTTTGTTCTGCTGGCAAAGAATGTTCAGTTCGACATAATAAAATATCGGGCTGGATACCGACTGACTGCAATTCTTTGACAGAATGCTGGGTTGGCTTTGTTTTTAACTCGCCTGCCGCCGCAATATACGGCAGTAAAGTGACGTGGATAAAACAAGCCCTGTGTTTACCGATTTCGTTTCCAATTTGTCGTATAGCTTCTAGAAACGGCAGGGATTCAATATCTCCAACTGTACCGCCAATTTCGCACAATACAAAATCCTCATCATCTAAGTCATTGAATACGAATTTTTTAATTGCATCGGTTACATGTGGAATCACCTGAATGGTCGCTCCCAGATAGTCGCCACGCCGCTCTTTGGCTAGAACATCAGAGTAAATCCGTCCGGTTGTGACATTGTCCGTCTGACGTGTGTGGACGCCTGTGAAACGTTCATAATGACCGAGGTCCAGATCTGTTTCCGCCCCATCATCAGTGACAAAAACCTCACCATGCTGGGTAGGTGACATGGTGCCCGGGTCAACATTTAGATAGGGGTCTAATTTACGCAGTCTGACTTTATAGCCACGGGCCTGGAGCAGAGCGCCAAGCGCGGCGGAGCCAAGCCCCTTGCCAAGAGAGGATACAACACCGCCAGTGATAAACACGAGACGAATCAATGCCGCCATCCTCTCTTATTTCCGGCGGTATTGAATATCACAACCTGCATAAAGAACATTATTGACCAGTTGGCACTTGTGGTGACGATGGAACTGGTAATTCAGAACTTGAGTTGACAACTTCGTCGACAATGGATGTTTGCTTGCTTCCCGCGCCAGCCAGAATAGCAAGACCAATAGAGGTGGCAAAGAAGCAAGCTGCCAAAACCGCCGTGGTACGTGTAAGCAGATTGGCTGTTGACCGCGCTGTCATAAAGCCACCACTTGATGACCCGCCAATACCCAGACCACCCCCTTCATTTCGTTGTAGAAGAACAACTCCAACAAGACCGACAGCAATCAAAATATGAAGGGTTAATAAAATTGTGGTCATAAACTTACCTGCCAAAAAATGGATGAATTTCCGCACTATCCCGGCATTTTCCTAACAAATTGAAAGGCATTGTGCAAAGAAAAAATAAGGGTGTTTTATCTTAACTCTACTTTGGTCATTAAATCACCTTATCCGCACAACTCACAATGGCTGCAAAACCATCCGCCGATAGTGACGCACCACCCACCAAAGCCCCACCAACATTTTCCAACCCTAAAATTGAAGTTGCGTTTTCTTTTTTTACCGATCCACCATAAAGAACTGGTGGCATCTGCACAGGTGCCAACTCAGAAAATTGTTCACTCAATATGCTATGAATGTGGCTATGCATATCATCTATCTGATAAATTTCAGCTACCAGACCGGTACCAATAGCCCACACAGGCTCATAGGCAATCGCCAAATGAGGCAGATTTCGAGCCTGCCACTCGGCTGGCTCACGACAAAATGCTGCTAGTCCCGCTAAAAGCTGAGAATGCACATAGTCATTCTGTCCGCCTGTCTGCCGCTGTTGTTTCTCTTCACCAACACACAAAATTACCTTCAAACCAGCTTTCAGCGAAGCGACTAGCTTCTGCCCAATAAAAGAATCTATCTCACCACATAAATTACGCCGCTCAGAGTGCCCCGCCAACACCCATGCTCCCCCAAAGCCTTTGATCATTTCCGCTGAAAGTTCACCTGTGTAGGCGCCTGACTGCTTAGGAAAACTGTTCTGTGCACCCCATTCAACAGCAGGTGAGGAAAAGTATTGCGCTGCCATCGCAAAATAGCAGGATGGTACAAAACAGATAACATCCGATTTTGCCTGCATGATACGCTGTTCAACACAATAGTCATCAAACAGTGAAGCAGCAGCCAAAGGTAGAGGATTCATCTTCCAATTTGCGGCGATAATCATACAAAATCATCCTTATACTTATGATTTAAGCATTGCGGTTTCCCGCCTCTATTCTTTATAGTGTGGAGGATTTCAAATCGCAAAATTGTTTCGCCCTGCATTAACATCTAATGATGACCTTAGTTAATGTTTGGTCAAATCCAACAAGGACAAGCTCATGTTACGGTCAATGAGAGAAGGCGCCAAATCGCCAATTATGAAAATCTTTCTAATTTTTCTTGCCGCTGGATTCGCTCTTTGGGGAATCGGGGATATGTCTGGCGGTTTCTTGTCATCAGGAAACAAAGCGATTGTGGCAGGCGAGCATTCCGTTTCTGCAACTGAAGCTGCGACTGAATTTGAGCGCACTCGAATAACTGCTGGTGCAGGCTTATCAACTGGCGAAGCACTTCAAGCTGGCTTACTAAATGAGGTTATGGGAACTTTGGCTCGTCAGACGCTGTATCTGGCAGAAGCCAACGAATTAGGCGTTACATCCACAAGAGAAATGCAAAAAAACGCGATCAGCCGTGAGCCTGCGTTCCGCGATGATAACGGCCAGTTTTCTGATTTCAGGTTCAGGCAAACTCTTGCACAGGCTGGGCTGAATGAACCAGATTTTTTGACGCGGCTGTCAAAGTCATTAGTACAGGATCAGATAGAGAGCAGTCTCATAACTGCCGGCGCCTTCCCCACCGCTCTTACAGATCAGCTATCGGCTTTTCGCCTTGAAGAACGCACAGCAACGTTAAAAGAAATTGCGATTGCTGATCAGCTTATCACAGCACCTTCAGATGCCGACCTCTCTTCTTATTTCGACAAGGAGAAGGAAAATTATGACGCTCCTGCCCTGCGCAGTTTTGATGTTGTTTTTCTCTCCCCTAACCAGCTTGAAAAAAGAATTTCTTTATCTGATGACGAACTGCGGGCCGCATTCGATATGCGAAAGGATGAATTTGTTACGCCAGAACGCCGCGATCTTCGGCAAATGGTTTTTGACACAGAACAGGATGCATCTGCTGCCCTGGCGGACCTTGCCGCGGGCAAATCATTCGACGACGTTGCGAAGGACAGGCTGCAATGGACAACGAGCGATACCAATTTAGGAAGTGTGACGAGAGTTGACTTAACGGACGAGCTAGCCGACTTGGTTTTCTCAGCAGCCATCAATTCTCCTACCGGCCCTATTAAAACAGCGTTTGGGTTTCACCTCGTGCTGGTTGACCAGATAGTGCCGGGCAGTGAGGCCAGTTTTGATGAGGTTAGAGAACAAATCGCCTCAACTATCATAGCTGAACAAGCCATCGATTTGGTTTATGATTATGCCAATCAGCTCGAAGATAGCTTGGGCGCAGGAGCCACTCTCTCTGAAGCTGCCGCTAATCTGAATTTAGATGTGGGTCAAATTGCAAACATCGACAGAAACGGCCGTGACATAGATGGCAATCAAGTCACCAATTCGTTCGGAGATTTAGCAACAGACAGCTTGTTTCTACAGCGAGCATGGGAGCTGGAGCTGGAAGCGATCAGCACAGTAGTTGAGACAGTTGATGATAGTTTTTTTGCGGTCCAGCCAGTTTCTGAAGCGGACAGCCGAAACCGGTCACTTGATGAGATTAAGGACCGCCTGAAAGCTGATTGGACTAGAGAACAGGCATTAACAGCAGCGCAGGCAGAAGCTAAAGTGGTGATCGCGGATGCTGACAAATATTTTATCAACCAACCAGCAAGTTTACCCTTTCAGCGTTCTGGAAGTGGTCTTGATCACGCTGCTGCCGGCCTGATTGCTCAGGTAGCTTTCTCTCAAGGTGTTGGACAGGCCCAACTGGTTGAAACAGGTGAGAGCATTATCGTTGTTCGCACAGACACTGTCACACCCGCTCCAAAGGAGAAGCGGTCAGTTATGAGCGAAGCCATGCAAGCCGGGCTCAACCGCCTTGTAAAAGCAGATATCGCTTCTGCTTTTGCTCTGTCATTATCAGAAACATATCAGCTTGAATTAAACCCTTTACTTGTTCAGCAGGTTCTAGTCGGCCAAGCGGGCCAATAAGCCAGCCAATAGACCGAACTAAGATTAATTAAACAGATGAAAGGACAGGCTTTGAGCGAACGATCAGCCCGCCTAGCCCATAATGACCGCAATAACTGCGAGGCGCTGTTTGCCAGAGGGGTGAACCAGATTATCTTCCGCACCCTTGTTGCCGATACGCAAACACCTGTTGGCATGATGATGAAATTATCTGAAAAACAAACCTACCACTGTCTTCTAGAGTCAGTAGAGGGCGGGGAGGTTCGAGGTCGCTTTTCTGTCGTTGCTCTGAAACCAGATCTTATTTGGCAGTGCAAGAAAGAAAAGGTTTTCATCAATAGAACAGCGCAAACCAAACCAGATAATTTTGTTGAACAGTCCAACGAGCAGCCCCTTGGTAGTCTGCGCCAACTCATCGCTGAGAGCTGGATGGATAACACACACCCTCTTCCGCCAATGGCTGCTGGCCTTTTTGGATACCTAGGCTATGACATGATTAGGCATGTTGAGACCTTGCCAGATGAAAACCAAGATAAACTTGACGTTCATGATTCTGTTTTGATGCGCCCGTCAGTGGTCGCTATTTTTGATCGGCTGAAGGACACAATTACCTTATGTTATCAAATTAGGCCTAGTGACTTTGAAACAGCTCAAAGTGCATGGAAAACAGCTAATTATGAACTTGATTTGATTGAATCTAGCCTTCAGGCCCCGCTACCCTTGATACCAGCAGTGTCTGATCATGTTGATATCAGCACACCTCAAAGCAATCTGTCTAAAGACAGGTTTTTTACAATGGTTCGTAAAGCAAAAGAATATATAAAATCAGGTGATATTTTTCAGGTTGTTCTCTCACAAAGATTCACGATTCCGTTTAACTTGCCCTCATTTGCACTTTACCGCAGCTTAAGGAGGCTGAACCCATCCCCCTTTCTGTTTCATTTTAACCTGGGAGAAGTCGCCATTGTTGGCTCAAGTCCTGAAATTCTGGTGCGCCTGCGTGATGATGAGGTCACCATCAGGCCAATTGCAGGCACACGTCCACGTGGCCAGAATAAAAAAGAAGATAAGAAAAATGCGGCCGAACTCCTGTCGGATATTAAAGAGCGAGCAGAGCATCTGATGTTGCTTGATTTAGGCCGAAATGATGTTGGCCGTGTTGCAAAACCTGGAACAGTTCGGGTTGTTTCAAATTTTGAGATTGAATTATACAGTCATGTTATGCATATCGCATCTGAAGTTCGGGGTAAAATCAGACCAGAATGCGATGTTATTGATGCTCTTGTTGCAGGATTTCCAGCAGGAACCGTCTCTGGTGCACCAAAAATTAGAGCTATGGA
>DEBO01000088.1:19175-23479 GCA_002348585.1 Alphaproteobacteria bacterium UBA2954
GTCTCTGGTGCACCAAAAATCAGAGCAATGGAAATTATAGATGAACTAGAAGTGGACCGGCGCGGTATTTATGCCGGTGCTATAGGTTACATCAGTGCTGCAGGTGAAATGGATAGTTGTATAGCCTTACGTACCGCTGTCATAAAAAACAATAAGATGCATGTCCAGGCGGGCGCGGGCATTGTCTACGATTCAGTTGAACAATCTGAATTTGAAGAATGCCATAATAAGGCACGCGCCCTATTACGAGCGGCACGTGATGCGATTCAATTTGACTAGAATCGGTGATTTGTCACTGCACGGCATTAATTTTGCATTAATTATGAACACATTTAGCGTTGCTGCGAAGGCACAAGCCACAGTTATGTTCTTTTTTCGGAAATTATTTGTAATTTTCACGTCTCTTTTTACAGTTTTGCCTTATGGAGTGCAGGCTGAACTACAGCTTGAAACTTGGAAAGTATACGGCCAAATGGCTGAACAAAGTGCGATCTGTGCGAACATTTCAAAACTGATGGAATCGCAATCTATTCTTAATCCTGATTTAGGGGCTTTATGGAAAGAAAGGCGAAAATTTGCAGGAGCTGTTATCCGGAAAGCTATATTTATGGAACTGAACCGAGAAAGTTCAGAGGCTGAGATCGATAATCTAATCGCCAGCTATCGTGATTGGGTTTTGTCCAGCCTGATAATTGATAAGAAAACTAAATCTCATAAAAACATAGACGTACCAGAGAAAAGTGAAACTAACGGTCGTAAGATTTTTGCACTGATTAGCAGCCAGTGCAAAAACCTGTTTCAACAGGGTGATGAAATGATTCGTGAACAAAGACCAGATCTGGCATATTTGCTTCAAAACAATTCAGAAATTAAGGTAAAGACCAAAAACAGCCCATCTGAAGAACCTTCCACTCTAAAAGGAAAGCCGCAACCAAGCGTCTCTACAAAGAATCCTGTTGTTAAGACAGACCAGACTGTTAATCAAAAACCATCATCACCAGGCAAAGCTTTAAAACTATCCATTGGCGGTGGCAGCAACTTAATGCTGCACCTTCCCAGGCAGAAGCCCCCTTCATCAATTCAAGAACAATTCCGTGCTGTATCTGACAATGCTGACATAAAACCAAAAAAATTAAATCGCTCATTGCCAACAAAACTTTTGCAAATAAGCGGCCCGATTCCACGTCCTGACCAAGGGCTAATAAAAGAACTACCTCAGTCAAGTGTTGTTAAGAATTTAATTTCTTCTGGCATAGCAACTTCTGCTGCTTCTCCTGAATTGATACCTAGAAATACTGGGCAGTTCAATAAACAAGAAAACCAAAAGATAAAACTGTCAATTGAAAGATTATCCGAGTTACTGGAAAAGCAGGCGGAAGCCAATATGAACTTAATTGTCCCAGCACAATCAGTAAATAACCAGCTTAAACAGAAATCCGGAGATTACTTTGCCCAATTTGGGGCTTTTGCCCAACTTGAAAATGCCAAAGCAGAAAAAAAGCGTCTAGAGACTAAGTTTTCTGCTCTTTTTTCCAAACTGCCTATACATATCACTGAAATCACTGGTTCCGGCCCACGCTTCTACCGCATTCAAACAACAGGCCTCAGTCAAAAACATATAAAAACACTATGTGATATGATGTGGCCACATAAAATTGCTTGCGTCATGAAACGTTAAAATCTCATGAAACGCCTATAACAATTCAAAATCAGACACTTGAGTGATTAGGGCGCGTTAGTTGACTTAGTTGCAAATTCAGCAGGGGAACAAATCTCAATTAATTCGAGGTCGTCACTGTGTTTAACTTCACGATGACGAATGCCAGGTGGCTGCAGAACACATGAGCCGGGACGAAGCATGATCTCGCCCTGTCCTTCATATTCAAAGACGACCCATCCCTTCAAAATATAAACCATCTGAAAATCTAGATCATGGACATGCCAATTTGGTTCTGCGTGACGACCAGGAACAGCTCTGATGACATGCGCAATATAAGAGCCACCTGTTGCTGCTTGTATGCCTAGATCACGATATTCAAAGAAAGCTCGTAAACCACCTTCAAAATGACTGCGCGTAGTCCCGGCACCGTCAGCATGACTTACATTGAAGGCCTGACCTTTCCAAATTGAATTGTTCATAAATAACTCCCTTGGTTCAAAAAATGAAGCTTACCCAAACAAATTGTAATACTGTCGCGGGAATAGCACATACCAGATAGCAAGTGAAAAAATGAAACTCTGAATCAAAAATAATTGATTTTTTTGAGTTAGAACCGTCCATAAAATTATTCTGAAACTTGTGAAAAAAATGGCTGCAATGGCCATAAAAAAAGTATAATCCGCCTGGTGATTAAACAAATTAACAATGTGACTAAAATGGGCACTAAGTTCTGCAGAAAAACTGAAAACATATAATGAAATCCTTACTTTATACTTTTATCAATCCCTTAATATAAACGGAAGAAAATACGTTGTTTAACAGCCCAGCTTATCAGCCAATTCTATAAAGTTTTCAGCGCATATATCCCAGTCTGATTCTGGTTTCAAATCTTTAGTCTGATGCGGTCCATGTTCAATGTCGCGTAGAATAAAAGCTGTTTTCATGCCTGTGTTTCTGGCGGCCAGTAAATCGTCATTGTGCGCTGCAACCATCATACAGTTCGCAGTTGTCAGTCCAAGAGCATCACAGGCCCTTTCATAAGCTTCAGGACGCGGTTTATAGGTCTGTACAATTTCCGCCCCAAGAATCACATCCCACGGCAGATTGGCGGCCTTTGCCATATTCACCAGCAGCGAGATGTTTCCGTTTGATTGAGGCGCAATGATGAAATTCTTTTTTAATCTTTGCAAACCATCCGACACATCAGGCCAGCCTTCCAGTCGATGCCATGCCTTAACCAAACGGGCCCTGTCGGCTTCGCTAAAGACAGTCAGATCATTGCCAGCCAAAACATGATCCAGATTTTCTGCATGAAGGACATCAAGCCGCGTAAATGGCCGCTTGCCGTTTCGGATCGCTTCCATGGATGGCTGATATTGTGCTCGCCATTCGTCAGCTAGTCGACTGGCCTCAAGGTGAATATCATAGTTTTGCGCAAGCCGATCAAATTCGTCAGTTATAAAGGTCCGCCAGTCAACAACTGTCCCGAATACATCAAATAATAATGCCTTTACAGATGTCATGTGCGCCCCCACATATGTGAGGTCAGGGTGACCCTTTCTATTTAGTGCTGTCAAGTAATCTGATAAAGTAATTTTAGCCTAAAGATAGGCGAAGGGGAGTTTTGTTGACCCACATTCTGTTGATTTATGACTCGAACTATTCGGGTCCCAGTCACCTTCATTAAATGCAGCAGCATATTTTTCACTGACGCACACAGCCAGTTTCATAACCTCTGGCGAGACCTGGACAGCCAACTGGCTTAACATCACCTGTAATGCCTGTTCACGTGAAAGACCTGTGCCAACGAGGACCCTAATGGTAGCTTCAATAATATCAACAATATATTCTGAACCCAATTTTTCAGCCATATCCCTCTCCATCCATGTTTGGACCACTGCTTCAAACATGCAAACTGCATGCCACTCAAAACGGATAAAAGACTAAAAAAGTTTGACTTCCTCTATTAACTTGCGCCTGGCGAACTTTAGTTCAAAGCGGCACCACACTATGCAGAAAAATCCTGCACAAGAGGGCGCCAGATACCGAAGTCGTCGGGAACGTCCAGCGTATTTCCCCGTGCAATCAAGGGTTAACGCCCTGCTTATGAGATGGACTTTTCTTCATAAACACTCGCAAGATGCCAAATTTATCCTCTTGAACAGTTGCTGGCCACCACGGTTTGCCTCACGCGTCCACACTAAGCATTGTTAATAACAATAAAAACTAATAGTATGAAACAGTCTGAAATGGTGTGCAGTAGGTTCAGGCAGCAGTCTTTAATTTCTGATTGTCTGCCACAACGGATCGCCTCAGACGATAACCTATATCGGGAATGGCTGCCAGAACACGCGCCCAAGAGGGTATAAAGGGTGTTTCCATTGGAGAATAATTGTAATTTTGACCAGCTAGTATTATATTTTCGGGTGATAATTCAATAGTTTCTTATTCTTTATGGATATCAAAAGTTAATCCATTAAGTGCGGCGTCTGCCTGATGAAAACTCACCATATCAAGTGCCTGCCTATAATAGGTTGCCTTTATAGTCCGGATGGTTTCAGGCCCAAAACAATATCCCTGCACTGCCAGTTTACGAATAATAACCTTTGAGATATCCACAGACATTCTCGATAATCCTTTTGAC
>DEBO01000054.1:0-2180 GCA_002348585.1 Alphaproteobacteria bacterium UBA2954
ATTCATGCCCCGTTCCAGCCGGTCCATTTCACGCGTGATGGTCAGCGACATATTCCGTTCAATACGGGCTAGCACAGATGACTTCAACTCACCTCTCAAGCCAGAGGTCAGCCCTTTTACTGTTGCCCGCCGCCATTCCCTCATTGCTGAGACAAAGACCTTGGCTTGCGCGCTATCCGGCTCATCGCCTAGATTGTTATATAAATCATCAAGTGACCCGCCTGACCAGAACAAATCATCAAACTCTTCTGCACCCCGTCTCTGCCTGCGGATCCGTGTCATTTTGTCAAAAATAATGGCCCAGCACCAGACAGACGCTCCGATAAGCAGCAGCATGACCGCTTTTACAACCGGATCAGCCATCATAAACAAGCCAAACACAGACATATCAAGAGCCTGTGCAGAAGCAGTTGCCAGATTTAGTTCACTTGCCATGATCTTATCTCTCTTTTCATTTAATTTTTCTTTAACTAGGAACCCTCAGTTAACATTTAGTTCAGCCAGTCGAACGACATGCTGATCAGACATATGATTAACTTTGTGATTAATTCAGTTCAGGCACAGTTTGTAAGGTATCACCATTTTTTGCAGTTGGCAGGGTGTAATTATCTACTACTTGGGCTGGAAAGATCGCAAAACCATTTGAAGCGGTTTTGGAAATTTACGTGGCCCTAATTCTATATCCACCCATGCAGCTTTAACCATAACTCTGGCAAAAATATGGCCTCTGTCAAAAGAATTGATATTTTGTTGTAATGAGGCTGTTGCCCCGCCTAGCTGCAGACAGCTGGTCTCGACAATCATCCGGTTATGGAGTTTTGCCGGGCTGAGATAATCTGTTTCGATATGTGTGATTACAAATCCCTGATTTTCTTCAGCAAGCCAGTACTGCACATCAAATTTTGACGCCCGTAACAAGGCTGAACGAGCACGTTCAGCAAAATTCAGGTAAGTGGAATGATAGACAATGCCACCCGCATCAATATCCTCATACTGCACCACCAGTCCATATAGATGTTTGCTGTGTTTGGGATCAGTTTTATCAATCACACCATCAAGGCCATGGGCTGCCTCTTCGGCAAGCCTGTGATCATTCAAATTTGATTTAAAGTCAGACACGTCTGTTCAGCTTCTCATCTTTAGTTAAAGGGGACATCTTCATTGCCGCCGCCGTCCCGAGAAAGCAGGTCAAGCTGACTTTCAGCCTGTGCAGGCGGCGTCAGACCTAAATAGGCCCATCCAGACAAAGACAGACATCGCCCGCGAGGTGTGCGCATCAAAAGACCTGACTGCATGAGATAAGGCTCGATCACCTCTTCCAGCATATCGCGTTGTTCTGCCAGAACAGCCGCTAACGTTTCCACACCAACAGGCCCGCCACCAAATGAGTCTCCCAGACTCGACAGATAACGCCTGTCCATTCCGTCAAGCCCTGTCTTATCAACCCCTAGCTGGGTGAGCGCTTTATCTGCAATCACCGCAGTAACCAACTCTGCCCCTTCAACAAGGGCAATGTCACGTACCCGCCGCAATAGACGTCCAGCAACCCGGGGTGTTCCGCGGGATCTTTTGGCCACTTCTTCAGCGCCGTCTTCTGCCAACTTCATTTCAAGCTTATCCGCCTGCCGGTGCAAAATTTGAACCAGCTCAGCTTTGGTGTAGAACTGCATCCTCATGTTAATGCCAAACCGATCCCGCAAAGGGGTTGTTAGCAGCCCTGCCCTTGTCGTTGCACCAACAAGGGTAAATCGGGGCAGATCAATCCGCACAGAACGTGCGGACGGTCCCTCACCAATGATCAAATCCAGCTGAAAATCTTCCATTGCCGGATATAAAACCTCTTCAACAGCCGGGTTCAGCCTATGAATTTCATCAATAAACAACACATCGCGGGGTTGCAAATTGGTCAGCAATGCCGCCAGATCACCAGCCCGTGCAATTACCGGCCCAGATGTGGCCCTGAACCCGACGCCGAGCTCTCCTGATATAATCTGCGCCATCGTGGTCTTGCCAAGACCTGGCGGGCCATGCAGAAGTGTGTGATCCATTGGCTCTTCGCGCAGGCGCGCAGCTCCAATAAAAGTTTCCAGATTTGCGCGTCCCTGTCCCTGCCCTACAAACTCAGCCAGGCGGCGCGGCCGCAAAGCCGGATCCGAATTTTGGACGGGATCAGAAGCCGG
>DEBO01000054.1:2583-4145 GCA_002348585.1 Alphaproteobacteria bacterium UBA2954
ATTTCAGCTCCTGCCTGCCCCCAGCTGTTTCAGTGCCAAAGCGATAAGAGCAGATACATTTTCAACCTCTTCACTTTCTTTCGTCTGACTAACCGCTGCAAAAGCTTCTGTTCGCGAATAGCCAAGATTGACAAGTGCCGACAACGCATCCTGAACCAATTGCTTTCCAGTATCAGCCGCAGCGCCCTGAAGCCCGCCTGCGGAGGCCGGACCAAAATGCGCTGGGCCTGTGGTTAATGATGCGGGAAGCTTCTGGGCAAGCTCATTAATAATTCGCTGCGCCAGTTTTGGGCCAATCCCCTCAGCCCGACTGACCATCGCCTTATCACCTGCCAGGATCGCCTGTGACAATTCGTCTGCAGGCAATGTGGTCAAAATGGATAAGGCGGCCTTAGCACCAACCCCCTGCACAGTCTGTAACATCCGGAACGCAGCCTGCTCTGCTGTATCCTTAAAACCGTAAAGGGTAAGTGAATCCTCTCTGACCAAAAGTTCGGTGACCAGCGTGACCATATCGCCAGGCTGGCCGATTTGCGCCAGGGTCCGACCAGTTGCATGAACAAGATATCCCACTCCCTGCACATCCAATATAAGATTAGTCACATCAGCCGAAACCAGACGGCCAGATAGCTGGGCAATCATCTTTGGCTTGTCCTGTATGATGCTGATGGGCAGCTGTGCATGTTTTTCCTCTCCACCAGTTCTTTCGTTTAATTATTCCACGTCCCTCTGTGACGCGCAATCACCTTAGGCTGGACATTTTAGGTCCTTGTTCGATCTTTCTGGAGGGCAACCTCAATTGCCGCAGACAGGCCGTCTGGCATCTGCGCTGCCTCTGTTTTTGGAGCCGCTGCCCCCTGATAACACGCTATCGCCAGCGCCAACGCATCCGCGGCATCCGATGCGGGGGGCGGAATCCCCAAAAGTCGTGAGACCATATTGGCAACCTGCTTTTTATCTGCAGCACCCGTGCCAGTCACTGCTTGTTTCACTTTACGTGCAGAAATTTCAGATAATGCCAATCGTGCCTGTCCGCAGGCCAGTATTGCGACGCCGCGTGCTAGCCCCAGACGCAAAGCAGATCGAGGGTTATCCTTTAAAAAGATTTCCTCAACAATGGCTGTTTCGGGTTGATGGTTTGCGATCACATTCTGCAGCCCTTCAAAAATCAAGATCAGCCTTTCAGGATCACTCATCCGTGTGTTGGTTCGGATGATCCCATGACTGACTCCTTTCAACTGCGAACCGTCTGAGGCAATCACTCCCCACCCTGTTGCCTGAAGTCCCGGATCAATGCCAATGATCCGCACTGTTCTTAACCGTCCAGCTTTGTCAAAATTTCATCGGAAATTTCAAAATTGAACGACAGCGACTGCACATCATCATTATCTTCCAGCGTATCTATGAATTTCAATAGGTTACGAGCCTGGTCTTCGTTGACATCGAGCGTATTCTGGGCAACCCAGATCAGCTGTGCCTCTTCCGGAGCCCCAAAGATCTCTTCCAGCTTTTCACGTGCTGCATTAAAATCTTCAGGGACTGTTGTGACGAGATGAGTGTCA
>DEBO01000047.1:0-2750 GCA_002348585.1 Alphaproteobacteria bacterium UBA2954
CAATATCTTAAGTGCAAAATGCGATTTAACTTTGAAAGCATAAGCAGCACTTAACATCGATAACCACATCAATAGGAATCTTGCGAGCTCTTCAGACCATGATAAAGGAGCCTGAAAAATGTATCTGGCTATTACCTGGCTAAAAACCGTGAGTGTCAGGATTACGAGAATAACACAAATACATAACTCCAATGGAGACCGAAGAAGACGTATCATGAACTACCTCTGGTTCTTATATTTAGAGAGTATGGTCGCTACGAGAGGCCAATTGTTAGATGGGCAGCCTAACTGCCCATCTTTTAAATTTTAGTGGTCATTAGAAAACGCCCACTCCGGCTTCGACCATTACTGTGCCGCAACTAGGTTGATCATCTCGAGCCCACCAACGCGATCTGCATTTTTCTCATAAACAGACATAGCTTTTGATCTAAAAGCAGCCAAATCAACATCGTTGAACTCTATTCCTTTATCGACAAGCTGGGCATATGCCTCTCCAGCCATTCGGTCCATTGCAACTCGTTGTGCCGTCGTCGACGCCTCTGCAGCTGCGCGCATTTTGACCTGTATTGACACTGGTAGTTTTTCAATTGCTTTTTCGCTGCATACAAGCGCTGCAGCCAAATACATATGGCCAGTCAGAGAAACGTATTTTGTCACCTCAAAGAAATTTTCAACCAACAGATCGACGTGATCAGTCTCTGCACCATCAATCACACCCTGCTGCAAGCTAGTATAGACCTCCCCAAACGACATTGGAGTGGCTTGGGCTCCAAGTGTATTAAACGTATCAATCAAAACTGGGCTGCCCATAACTCTGATTTTTAAACCATTCAAGTCCGAGGGTGTATTTACGGGGCGCTGATCATTCCAGGCGTTTCGAATACCTGAAAACCACCAACCCATGACCTCAGCACCAAGTGCTTTCTCGACCTTACTAGCTACTGTTGCACCGACTGGCCCGTCTACAACTCGATAAAAGTGATCAGTACCGTTGAATACAAACGGTAAATTAAACAAGTCTGCTTCGGGCACAAATGGTGCCAACCCGCCACCGGTGCTCTCTACCGCACAAGCAAGAGTTCCCTGCTTTATCATTTGGCTTGTTTCTTCCTCGCTTCCCAGTTGCTCACCTGGAAAGATTTGAACATCTACGGCACCATTTGTACTTGCCTCCAGGTGACGCTCAAAAGCTAGGGCACCATCTTGGTAGGGGTGCTGTTCAGGACCGTTGTGCGCCAGCTTGATTACATATTCAGCTGAGTGGGCTGACATTGACCATCCCGAAGCCAAAAAGACTGCCATTGCAGTTATTTTAATTGCTCTGTACTTCATTTTATTCATTCCTTTCCTAGTTGATAAAACTGTCATTCTAATTTTTTCGAGAATTAAGACACTTCCTTGCCTCCTCTCTTATTGATAACTTTGGACATCACCCCGTCATTAATGGGACAAAGGCTTATCCATTTCTCCACCCCAAATATCCCCAATAGTGTAACCATTTGGAAACGGGTCATCTGGGTCGACTACATATTGAGAAATCCCTGTTATCCAAGCCTGTCCTCTGATGGTGGGTACGACAGCGAGTTGTCCATTTAGGGTCGTTTCTCTTAGAAGCCGACCTGTAAAAATTGTGCCAAGAATTCCCTCATGGTGAAAATCTTCATTTAGGCTTAATTCGCCCTTGGCATACAAGGAAGCCATTCTCGCGCAAGTACCGGTCCCGCATGGCGATCGATCAATTACACCCTTCCATGTTGCAGGTCGTTCCCAATCCAATTGCCCAGAAGAGACTACAACCGCATTTTTTGCAGAGGCTCCAGGGGCGGTCGGTTTTCCTGTCATCACACAAATGGTGACTCCAAAAACATCAGAATTTTCTGGATGCACGCAGGTTAGCTGCTCCCTTGCTGCAGCCTTTATCATTTCCCCTGCACGCGCGATTTCTCCCGCGTGATTTGGGTTTATTGTCAACCCAAGCCTTTCCGCATCTGCAATTACATAAAACATGCCACCCCAAGCGACATCAACATTAACAGTTCCAAACTCTGGCACATCGATAATCTTGTCTGTATGGACTGCAAAGGCAGGCACATTTTCAAAAGTAACGCCTTTGACTTTTCCATCCTCAACCTCCGCCTGAACGGTTACGAGGCCTGCAGGAGCCTCCAGTGTTAACTGTGTAATCGGTTCAGTTGAGGCTACCATGCCTGTTTCGATCAGCGCGGTTGCTACACAAATAGTGTTTGAGCCTGACATCAATGGGTATTCCACTTGTTCCAGTATGACAAAACCTGCAGCCGCTTTTGGATTGTTTGATGGAAGTACCAAATTACAATTTGCTGCAGGATAGCCTCGTGGCTCTCTCAGCATTCTTTTTCGCAAATCATCTCCTTCGGTTTCCAGGTAACACATTTTGTCGTACATCGTCTCGCCAGGAATGTTAATGACGCCCCCCACAATCACCCGCCCGGGCTCGCCACATGCATGTAAATCAATGGCGTGGATTACACTGGAAAACTTCATTCGACCTCCTCCCAAACAACCTGTGTCTTCATCCAATCTGCAGTGTTGTGAAAATCAGCAACAACACTGCCAGGTGGAACAAGTCTATCACACGCGTCCCTGGTATCTTGGTCTAAAACCATGTCTTTGACTGGCAGCAGGCTCTCCAGTTGTTTCAATGTTCGGGGCCCTATGAGCGGCGCGGTAATTCCCGGCTGATCCTTTGTCCACAGGATCGATAGTTGCGC
>DEBO01000047.1:3150-4061 GCA_002348585.1 Alphaproteobacteria bacterium UBA2954
CCTTTTTTTGTAACGCGATCAGCATAGAACCCACCGCGAAGTGCCGCACGAGATTTTGCGGGAAAGGAATCTGGGGATGTATATCGACCAGCGAGAACACCCATTGCCATTGGGGCCCAGGTAATCAGACCAACACCATATTTTTGACATAGAGGCACCATCTCATTTTCAATCCGTCTATCAAGAAGATTGTAGGGTGGCTGCTCTGAAACGAATCTTGCGTATCCTTTCAACTCACTGACCATTATGGCCTCCATGACAGTCCACGGAGCATGAGTTGAGCAGCCTATATAACGTACCTTGCCTTGCGTGACCAAATCGCTCATCGCACCTAACTGTTCTTCCCACGGTATATCTGGAGATGGTCGGTGTATCTGATAAAGGTCGATATAATCTGTTTGAAGCCGACGGAGCGAGTTTTCGCACGCTCTAATAATATTTAGCCTCGAGTGCCCATGATCGTTAGGAGCAAAAAGTGCGGGGTCATCAACGGAATAACCTGGACGACGACGCCCGTGGTCAACCTTTGTGGCTATGATCGTTTGGTGCCGCCTTTTATTTGCCTTTATCGCGCGGCCAATTATTTTTTCACCTTCGCCATCAGCATATACGTCTCCGGTGTCGATCAAATTGATTCCGGCATCCAGAGCCATATCCAAAATTAGCGCAGCCTCTTTCTCTGGTGTCGGATCAGCAAAATTATCTGTTCCCAAACACAAGCTAGACACATTGACACCTGTCCTGCCCAAGCTCCTGTACTCCACCACACCCTCCCTGTCTGTTGAAAACAGAACGTCAAAAACACCGAATTTTAACGGTAGCTAAAAATCAAATTCTTGTCGACTAGATGTCGACAATTTTTTAAACCAGCATCGTTTCTGACTATTGGTTTAAATATCAAATCTGTTTTA
>DEBO01000154.1:0-1527 GCA_002348585.1 Alphaproteobacteria bacterium UBA2954
TGCCTGTGACCCGCGATTTCATTTACATGAGGGTCCCGCACTCGTTTTTGATAGCTATCCAGAAATGAAAACAGCGGTGGATGATCCCGACTTGGACATAACTCCTGAAACAGTAATGGTTCTGCGGAACGCCGGTCCTCAGGGAGGCCCCGGCTTTCCTGAATGGGGAATGCTCCCGATACCAAAAGCACTAATTAAATCGGGATACCGTGACATGCTAAGAATATCCGATGCAAGAATGTCAGGCACCTCCTACGGGGCCTGCATCCTCCATGTAGCACCTGAAAGCTATGTGGGCGGTCCGCTAGCACTTTTGAAGACTGGGGATTTAGTCCGGTTTGACCTACGAAACCGAAGTCTTGATATGCTAGTGGACGAAGAAGAGCTCAAAGATCGTAGACAAAAATGGAGCCCACCACCAGCTCGTTTTCAGCGCGGTTGGGGTTGGATGTTTTCTAAGCATGTCGGACAGGCAAATACAGGCTGTGATTTTGATTATTTACAGAAAAGCCACGGCGAGGCCGCCGGCGAACCGGAGATTTTCTAATGAAACATGATCTCAACAAAGCGTTGTCAGGTATTTCAGGTATATTGGTTACGCCATACTGCAAAAAGGGTGATATAGCACCAGCAAAATTAGCGCCAATCATTGATCGTGCCTTGAAAGCTGGCGTACATCTGCCTGTAGTAAATGGCAACACTGGTGAGTTTTATGCACTGACCACAGATGAGGCTTGCACCATGGTGCGAGATGTTGCTGCTATGGTAAATAATCGCGCACCGCTTTTAGCGGGAGTTGGCCGAAGCATCCGCGATGCCTGTAAACTCGCTGAGGTCTCAGCGGAGGCAGGCGCTAGCGCATTGATGATTCATCAGCCACCCGATCCATTTGTGAGCCCGCGTGGGTTGATTGAATATGTAAAAATTGTTGCTCGAGCCTCCGGCAACTTGCCAATTATGCTTTATCTTCGAAACGATGCTATTGGAACAGATTCAATTAAAGCTCTATGTGATATCGAAGGTGTTAAAGGCGTAAAATGGGCGTCGCCTAATGCTCCGATGTTAGCTGCTTCTATCGCTGCTTGTAATCCTGAGATCATCTGGGTTGGTGGGCTGGCGGAGGTGTGGGCTCCAACATTTTATGCAGTGGGCGCACGAGGTTTTACCAGTGGACTGATTAATGTCTGGCCCGAGCGGTCGGTAGCTATCTACGGCGCTTTATCAATTGGCGATTATGCCAAGGCCGGTAAACTAATAAATGGAATGCGCAAATTTGAAGAAATTCGCGCCGAAGAACAAAATGGCACAAATGTCACTGGTGTGAAAGCGGCACTTTTAGCCCAAGGTTTTGATTGTGGTCCAACGCGTCCACCTTCAGCTTGGCCTTTGACGCTTCAACAAAACAATCAACTTGATCAGTTTCTGCGTGATAACAAAATATTGAAAAAAAGTTGATGTTCCACGCCTTGATTTTCAAAATTTTAAAAAAGCTGGATAACTCATGAGTTGTTTGAGTTGCCACAGCGT
>DEBO01000154.1:1867-13484 GCA_002348585.1 Alphaproteobacteria bacterium UBA2954
AGCGTGATTAAATACTAGAAAAGCCAGAATCATTGAATTCTATAAAGAACGCGGTCGGAAGAGTCTGCGCCTTTTTAAACAATTTCTGAGACTTAAATTTCAAGTTTGATTTTTTTAAGAAAAATATTCTGCAACCAAAATTGTTTCTAGCGAAAATTTGTTTATCTCCAATTTTGATGTCTTCTAATTTTTTACCTCAGAAATATCTTTTCCATTATCAAATCAAATGGCAGTCTTATACAATTTATTCGTAGATTCAATAAGTAAACTTAGGCACGAAATATGCATGAATGTTTTATGTCTGACGATAAGCAAACATCCTCACTTGACCCAATTTGGCTGACTGAAAAAGCTGTACAGGCACTAAGAGCAGGCCAACTTGAAGAAGCAGCACAATATCTCAATGTTGCTAAGTCACAATTAATGGACAACATCGAAAGTGGCGACAAATTCCCTTTGCGACGCATGACACGCGAAGACATCAAAATGCATTGATGTTCGGAGCATAGACTTCACCTAATCTAATTGTCATCTGCTGTGGTTAATTAATTTGGTACTCTCCAATCCTTTGCTTGCTCTATGGCAAGCTTTGAATACCCTGATAGATAAAAACAAAAAGCACTAATATTATTATTCATGCCATAACCGATTTTTGTAGTGAATTCATCTCCGTTCACCTAGGAAACATTAAGAACTTTTATTTGAACCGCTGTTAGTATGATTGGTGATCGCCAGCTTTTTCAGGTATTGCAGTATGAAATCCTAATACAACCGCTTTTCAACTACAAAGAACAAACCTAAGCTCAAATAAAGCTAAAGGTGATTTGGAATAATATGAACAAATATGAAATAACAAATAAACAGAAGCATCAGTTCAGTCATGATGGCGTTGTTCTGTTAAAGGGTCTTTTCACAAATCTGATCGAACTGATTGCTGTAGCTATAGACCAAAACTTGGCCAGCCCCGGCCCCTATGCTGCTGAAAATTTATTATCAAATCAAAGCGGACGTTTTTTTGATGATTACTGCAACTGGCAAAGACTGCCAGCCTTAAAGCAGGTGATATATGAATCTGAAGCAGGACGGGTTGCAGCCGCCCTCATGCGTTCACAATCTGCTCAGCTGTTCCATGATCATGTTTTGGTAAAAGAGCCAGGAACGGCTAAGCAAACACCCTGGCATCAGGATAGCCCATATTATTTTGTTGAGGGACAACAAACGTTGAGTTTTTGGATACCGGTAGAGCCTGTTGAGGGTGCCACATTGCGCTGTGTTAAAGGTTCACATAAATGGCCCAAGCCCGTATTACCAACCAGATGGCTGAAAGAGGATAACTTTTACGCAAATTCAGAAAACTATATATCTGTTCCAGACCCCGATAAGGAGGGCATGCCTATAGCCGAATGGTCCTTACAACCTGGTGATTCTATTGCGTTTGATTTTCGTGTTCTGCATGGCGCTCGAGGAAATCACACAAACAGACGCAGAAGGGCTTTATCATTGCGCTTTGTAGGAGACGATGCTGTTTATTGCCCCCGTCCAGGCCAAACTTCTCCACCTTTTCCTGGTCACAATATGATACCGGGACAAAAGTTACGCAGGGATTGGTTCCCCATAATATGGCAAAATGAATAATTACTTTTTTCCACTTCCGTAAAGCGCATCCAATTTGTTTTTATAAATTTTGCTTACAATGTGACGCCTTACTTTAAGTGTAGGTGTTAGCATTCTATTTTCAATTGTAAATTCATCATTTATTATATGAAAATGGCGTACACGTTCAAAGCCAGAAAGGCGTGAATTTGCCCGTCTAACAGCTTTTGAAATATTTTGTTTTTGGGCACCCTTACCCTTAGTCTCTTCCCTTACCTCAACTGACGGCACAATTAACGCGACTAGATGCGGCCGGCTGTCTCCATATACCATAATTTGAGCAATTTCAGGCTCAATAATAAACTCAGCTTCCACACGTGAGGGGGCTATATTTTCTCCACCAGAGTTTACAATCATCTCTTTTTTACGGCCTGTTATTGTTACAAAACCGTCAGCATCTATCTGCGCAAGATCGCCTGTATGCAGCCAGCCATCAATTATGGTCTCAGCGGTGGCTTCCTGATTGCGCCAATACCCTTTCATCAGACATGCTCCTCTGGCCAAAAGTTCACCGTCACCTGCCAATTTAATCTCAACTCCATCCACAGCCGGGCCAACAGTTTCAATACGGATCCGGCCTGGCCGATTTGCTGAAATTAAAGGCGAGGCCTCAGTCTGCCCGTAACCTTGAAGAATATTTACGCCCAGACTAAGAAAAAAACTACCAATATCGGGGTTCAAAGCCGCCCCTCCAGACACAAAGAATGCCAGTCGGCCACCAAATCTTTTCCTGACCTTTTTGCGGATTAGCAAATCCAGGCATTTATCTAGCACTGCCTCTGTCACACTAAGCGTCCGCCCTAGCAGTTTCTTGCGGCCTAGGGTCACAGCCTTCCAAAACAAGTAAGCCGACAGTCCACCTCTAACTGTTACACCTTTTGCTATGCGATCATGAAGCAATTCATATAACCGTGGCACAGCTGTCATTAATGTGGGTTTGACTTCTTCAAGATTAGCGGCGATTTTATCGCGCCCTTCGCAATACCAAACTTCTGCCGCAATCTGGATGGGCAAATGAAGCCCTGCTGTATGCTCATAAGAATGGGATAGAGGCAAAATGCTTAGAAAAACTGCATTGTGCTGAGCCGCCCCTTCAGCAAGGAGAATATACGCCGCATCAATATTAGCCTGGATTGATTTATGAGTAAGCAACACGCCTTTGGGACGACCGCCTGTGCCTGAGGTATAGATAAGGCAACAGGTTTCAGTCTCAGGCACATCATGAAAAATCTCGTCTAGTTTCCTTTCTGTATCGCCACACGCATAGATATCATGTAAAAAATGAACAGTTATATTTTTCGGCCCTTGAATTTCAACTGCCGCCTGGTCCATTAGGATCATGTTTGCAACAGAATCTTGTTCGCACAGAACCTTCGTTAGACTGTCTCCAACTTTGCCTGCACAGCAGATAACCAGCTTGACTTGTGAATGATCGATCAACCAGGCATGGTCATCTTCTGTATTCGTTGTGTATGCTGGAACTACAACACAGCCAATAGCCATGATCGCCAAATCTGCTACTGCCCAGTCAATCCCGTTTTCTGCGCAAAGCAGAACATGATCTCCCGGCATTAGCCCAAGTTCGGCCATATAAAAGGCAAGCTGAGTAATCCGTGTTTCAGTCTGCGCATAGGTCAAGCCAGACCATTTATCATTTAGCTTTTCAAAGAAAAGCAGCTTTTCTGGAGTCAAACGGGATTGTTCTTTAAACCGTTTCACCAAATGTGCTGGTTGACCAGAAAACGGCGTCAACATACATTTGCCTCCCTATTACAAAGCGTTACGTTCTTTACCTATCTATTGTCTGCGCGCCGCTCCTAACAGTCATTCATTGCCTTTACGGCCTTTTGCAGCACTCCAATTCAACATGCTGTAGAGCTAATCGCTGAAGTCTATCCTGCAGGCGGCATAGGCACATTTAATATGACAAAGCAGATTTAGGCCCGACATATAGCTCCGCTTATAGCTGTAAAGCATAGGGTCAAGTGTCATCATTACTGCGGAAAAAGCAAGTAATCATCCACAATACAGCTTTAATTTTACTTGAAGGATACAATACAAAATTCGTATGATGACGCTCAGCATCTTTAAAGCAGCCCCTAACAGAAAAAAGAGCATCACCCATGCAGCCAGCTCCTGACTTCAGTGCACTTATTGGCAATACCCCCCTCATCCGCCTGAACAGCGTTTCTGATCTGACAGGATGTGAAATTTTTGGAAAGGCTGAATTTATGAATCCAGGGGGGTCTGTAAAGGACCGCGCTGCGAAAGCAATTATTGAACACGCTGAAAAAACTGGGCAATTGAAACCCGGCGGCACAATCGTTGAGGGGACAGCGGGAAATACAGGCATTAGTTTGACCCTGGTTGGCCAGGCAAGAGGTTATAAAACAGTCATCGTAATGCCGGAAACTCAGAGCCAAGAAAAGAAGGATCTATTAAGGATTTGCGGCGCAGATTTGCGCCTTGTTCCGGCTGTGCCCTATCGTGACCCAAATAACTATGTTCGCTACTCTGAACGGCTCGCTAATGAATTGTCCCAGTCCATACCTGAAGGGGTGATTTGGGCAAATCAATTTGACAATGTTGCGAACCGCGACGGTCATTATACAACTACAGGCCCTGAATTTTGGGAACAAACAGATGGTCACATTAGCGGCTTTATCTGTGCAGTTGGCTCTGGCGGAACGTTAGCTGGAACAGGTATGTATCTGAAGTACATGAATAAAAATATAATTATCGGTCTTGCTGATCCGATGGGGTCGGCGCTCTACCATCATTATGCGCATGGCAGCCTAAAAGCTGAAGGCGGATCGATTTCAGAAGGCATTGGTCAAGGCCGGGTTACTGCCAATCTAGACAAAGCCCCTGTTGACAGAGCTTACCAGATTACAGATCAAGAAGCCCTTCCCTTAATGTTTGAGCTGATGGAAAAAGAAGGCCTTTATCTTGGCGGATCTAGCGCTATCAATGTAGCTGGCGCGTATCATATGGCAAAGGATATGGGACCAGGTCATGTTATTTGCACAATTTTATGTGATTCAGGACAGCGTTATCAGTCTAAGATTTGGAATCCAGCATTTCTGCGGGAAAAGAAACTGCCTGTTCCAGCATGGCTTGAAGGAGAAGAGTAATGCAAACAACACTAGTTACAGCTGAATGGCTGAAAGTACAATCTGCCGAAGAGGTTTTGATTTTTGATGCTACTTATTTTCTGCCTACAATGGGACGTGACGGGCACTCAGAATACAATAAGGCCCATATCCCAGGCGCGGTATTTTTTGATATTGACGGGATAAAGGATGAAGCTTCTGACCTGCCCCATATGATCCCATCGGCTCAACATTTTCAGGATGCGATGCAAAACTTAGGGCTGCAGGCTGGTCAGCAGGTCGTTGTCTATGATAATTCGCCTTTCCTTTCTTCAGCGCGGGCCTGGTGGATGCTTCGCTTTTTTGGGCATCAAGCTGTTGCTGTATTAGATGGTGGAGGGAGGTCCTGGAAAGCTGCTGGAGGGACGCTCACAGATAAGGTCTTTGACCTGCCCAAAGGCACATTTCAAGCCGGTGCATCAGCTAAAGCTGACGTGATCACTTTTGAAGAACTTGAACAGGCTGTGCGGGCCGGTCTAGCAGATCAAATCGTTGATGCTCGTGCCACAGACCGCTTTGCTGGCATTGCGCCTGAGCCTCGGCCAGGATTGCGTGCGGGTCATATACCTGGGTCTCTGAATCTGCCTATCAGTAACATTCTGGATAATATAACAGGCAAACTGAAACCAGCTGATGAGTTGTCTCAATTATTCGCAGAGGCTGGACTGGTGATGGAGCAGCCTGCAGTAACAACATGTGGTTCAGGTGTAACCGCAGCTGGACTGACTTTGGCGTTAGCCGTGTTAGGGAAAACTGATATCCGGCTTTATGACGGATCTTGGTCAGAGTGGGGGGCGTCTGACGCGCCTATCGAAACTTAACCAGATAAGGCAAGATAGCTTTTTGGAAACTCAAATCAGTGATCCAAAATCTGGCTAAGAAACAGCTTTGTTCTGTCTGATTGAGGATTGTTAAAAAACACTTCTGGTTCATTTTGTTCAACAATTTGTCCTTCATCCATAAAAATCACTCGGTTAGCAACTTTCCGCGCAAATCCCATTTCATGAGTTACACAGACCATAGACATGCCATCTTCAGCCAATGCCACCATCGTGTCCAAAACTTCTTTAATCATCTCCGGATCAAGAGCAGAAGTAGGCTCGTCAAACAGCATTAATTTTGGTTCCATGCAAAGTGAACGGGCAATCGCCACACGCTGTTGCTGTCCACCAGAAAGCTGACCGGGATATTTCAGAGCTTGCTCAGGAATTTTGACTCTTTCCAGATATTTCATTGCAATGGCCTCAGCTTCAGCTTTTGGCATTTTTCGCACCCATATTGGAGCCAGAGTGCAGTTTTCCAGAATCGTTAGATGAGGAAACAGATTGAAGTGCTGAAAGACCATGCCAACGTCGCGACGGATCTCATCAATATTTTTCAAGTCATTATTAATCGTAATGCCCTGCACAGTAATCTCGCCATCTTGATGTTCTTCTAGTCTGTTTAGGCAGCGGATAAGTGTTGATTTTCCAGAACCAGATGGTCCACAAATTACAATCCGCTCACCTTTATGCACGGTTAAATTGATATCCCGCAGAACGTGAAAACTACCAAACCATTTATTGACTGCCTGCATGGAAATCATCACTTCATCACTAATATTCATTTTTGTCGCCGCAGCTTTTCCAGCCATTTTCAGCTCCTATTTAATTGATTTCAACTGCATCATCATCTTAATGTTGACGCGATTTAGACAATTTGTTTTCCATGTAGATTGAATATCGTGACATGCAAAAGCAAAACACAAAGAAGATTATTGCGATGTATAGATACATTGTTGTTGCCTGAACCGGTGTCGACCAAGCTGCATCAGCAATTGCAGATTGACCTGCACCTAACAAATCAAAAATGCCCACAATAGAGACCAATGTTGTATCTTTAAAAAGACCAATAAACGTATTTACTATCCCCGGTATGACATGTGTAAGTGCCTGTGGCAAAATGATCAGACGCATAGTCTGCCAATAAGATAAGCCCATGGCCTGGGCTCCCTCATATTGACCTTTATCAATGGCCTGAAGCCCGCCCCGGATAACCTCTGCCATATAAGCAGCTGAAAATAGCATCACCCCGATAAGTGCACGCAGTAGATTATCAAAATTTACACCTTCAGGTAAAAACAAAGGTAACATCACGGAAGCCATAAAAAGTACAGTAATCAACGGAACGCCGCGCCAGAATTCAATGAATACCGTGCATATTAGTCTGGCAGCCGGCATTTCAGACCGACGTCCAAGAGCCAGAATTATTCCTAGAGGTAATGATACAACGATACCTGTCACGGCTACCACGAGTGTTATGAGTAGACCGCCCCAGTCTCGGGTATCAATGGGTTCCAAACCAAAATCAACGGCACCTAAACCTCTGACTGCATTGTAAATGACAAATGCCCATCCAGTTAGTCCGATAAGCGCATGAAATTCGCTCAGCGTTGGCCCAAGAAAACCACGTTTAGCCAGACGCCCGAGCGAAATTACTGCAAGTCCAATAATGAGCCACATGCCGATAGACCCAAATGGAATGGCCAAATTTCCGCCAGTGAGTAAAATAAAACAAAGCAAAGGATAGAGCGTCAGCATCATCGCGCCGACTTCACGCCGGCGCGGGAGCCGTTCAATCAAGACATAAGCGAGTCCGACAATACCCAGTAACACACTAAGATTAACGCGCCACAACTCCTCTGATGGGTAGGCGCCATACATGATGAATTTATGTTTCGCATATATAAACGGCCAGCAGGCAGCATGCCATCCAGACGGCAGCCCTCCCCCTTGGTCAACTGTCCAACAGGCCTCACGCTTCAGCTGATCAGGATCAGACCAGACAGCGGAGAAAACACCAAAGTCGAGAAGCGTGTAGATTTGAGCAAAGCCAAAATACAGCAGAAAAACAGTTAAGGCTGCCACACATGCTGAACGTAAGCTAGCCCCTGCTGAACTGAAGTCAGCCATGCTGGCAAAAATATTCTGCCAAAGCCAGCCTGTTATGCCTGCCTCAGTTGCCGGAGGTGGCAATAAGGGAGCATTTTCCGTGCGGACAAACGCATGTCCAGAATTTTGGTTTGCAGAGTGTTTATGGTCAGCCATTCTAGCGCTCCACCAATTTTACGCGTGCATTAAACCAGTTCATAAACGCAGCCGTCAGTAAAGAAAATGTGAGATAAACAGTCATCATCATCGCAATCATCTCAATTTCCTTACCCACCTGATTAAGTGCTGTGCCCGCGAAAATAGACACCAGTTCCGGATAAGCAATCGCCACAGCCAGAGATGAATTCTTCGTTAAATTGAGAAACTGTGAGGTCAGTGGCGGGATAATAACGCGTAAAGCCTGAGGTATCACAATTAGGCGCAATGTAATTCCCGGCCGCAATCCCAAAGAATAAGATGCCTCTGTCTGCCCCTTTGCCACAGCAAGAATCCCAGCACGCACTATTTCAGCAATAAACGCTGCTGTATACAAAGACAATGCAAGCCATACCGCTATCAATTCTGGTACAATCACCATACCAGTACCCGACTGAAAACCACGCCGCAAAAGAGGCCCTGTATCTTTAAATTCAGGAAAGCTCCAATCCAAAGGGCTACCTAGCGCCAAAAAAGCAACAAGGGGTGTTCCCAAGATTAATCCCAAACCTGCCCAAAAAGCAGGAAAAGTTCGCCCCGTCTTATACTGTCTTTTCGTAGCCCATTTGGACAGCATCACAGCGCCAATGATGGCCATTATAAACACAAGAATAACTATCATAAAACCGCTTTGAGCTATGGGTGCCGGAAGATACAGACCTGTGATGTTTATCCCGGCAACACTTGAGAAAAGCTCTGTTTGCTCGCGCCTACTGGGTAATGAGCGTAAAACAGCGAAGTACCAGAAAAATAACTGTAGGAGAAGAGGTATATTCCGAAGCATCTCAACATACAGTGTAGCAAACCCTCTTATCACAAGATTGTTGGACAACCTCATTATTCCGATAGAAAATCCTAAAAACGCAGCTGCCAAGATACCTAGAACGGCCACCACGAATGTATTAATGATGCCAATAAAATATACATCAAGGTAGGTAGAGCGACCAACCTCGTACTGCATTAGCCAAGTGCCCAATGTTGAGCTTATTTGAAATCCAGCGGTTTGGGAAAGAAAGCTAAAGCCAACTGATTTACCTTGCTCAGATAAGTTTGAGACGGTGTTTTCAATTAGCCAGAAAAAACCAAACGCAATCGAGAGGACAAGAAGCGCTTGAAATAATACACTGCGTAGTCGTTTGTCATAAAAGAAAGCGGAAAAAGACATTTTCCTACCTAACTTCATAAATTCATATAAAAACCTGACCCTCTTTCGAGGGTCAGGTTAGATAATTTTTTGAACTATCGAATTGGAGCAGCGTAGAGAATGCCGCCTTTGCTCCACAACTCGTTCACACCACGGTCAAGCTTTAGAGGTGTGTTAGGCCCGACATGAGTTTCATAGCTTTCGCCATAATTTCCGACCTGCGATAAGATGTTTAATGCCCAATCATTTGACAAGCCAAGCTCCGCGCCAAAGTTACCTTCAGAACCCAGCAAACGTTTGATTGCAGGATTGTTATCATTTACCTTTGACTTAGCGTTTGCAGATGTAATGCCCATCTCCTCCGCATTTATCATTGCGCGCAGAGACCACCGAACAATGTTAAACCATTGGTCGTCACCCTGACGCACAACTGGCCCAAGAGGCTCTTTAGAAATGATTTCTGGCAGAACCATGTGGTCGTCTGGATTAGTTAATTTAGTGCGCTGTGCGGCAAGACCTGAGCGGTCTGTTGTGTAAACGTCACACCGGCCAGCATCGTACGCAGCAACCACTTCGTCCGCCTTTTCGAAGGCTACCAAATTAAACTTCATTCCATTAGACCGGAAAAAGTCAGTGATATTAAGCTCCGTTGTTGTTCCCGTATTTGTGCAAATGTTTGCTCCATCGAGTTCCATAGCTGACTTTGCGCCCAAAGATTTGGGAACCATCATACCCTGGCCATCATAGTAGTTGACACCAGCAAAATTCAGACCCAGCTGTGTGTCTCGCGTCATCGTCCAAGTAGTGTTTCTTGAGAGAACGTCGATCTCGCCAGACGCCAGTGCTGTAAACCGTTGTTTCGCTGAGAGCGGTGTGAACTTAACCTTGGAGGAGTCTCCAAACACTGCAGCAGCCACGGCGCGGCACACATCTACGTCAATACCTGTCCACTTCCCAGTATCGTCAGAATTTGAGAAACCGGGCAAACCTTGACTAACGCCACACTGCACAAATCCTTTTGATTTTACAGAGTCTAGAGTTGCCGTTTGCTGTTTTTCAACTTCAACAACTTTCTCCACTTCTACAATTTTTTCGTTCCCAGCACCTGCAAAGTAGCCTACAACGCCACCAACGACCAAAGCGCCGATCCCAATCACTAAGTTATTACTCATCATCTTCTCCTTATTGGGCCAAACTTGTTTGCCACCCTTCTTTACTAATTAGCCTCCCTTTGTATCTTGTTTTCTCGTAGTGTGCTAGAAATTTATTCTCAGATTAATCAAGTTTTGCTATTTACAATTTGAAGTTGGAGTTTGTACTCGAATGACTACAAAAAAACACCATGTAGACACAAAACTTGGACATCTTGGGCTATCCCCAGAGACGAACTTCGGTATACCGAACCCGCCTATCTACCGAACATCAACGATTCTCTCATCATCAATGGCACAGCATCGAGGTGACTTACCAAAAGCTTACACATACGGGCGCTCTGGAACCCCAACGTCCGCTAGCTTCGAGAACGCGGTCGCCTCAATTTATAGGGCAGATACTTGTATTTCAACATGTTCTGGTCTGTCAGCCATCTCAACTGCGATATTATCTGTTATTCGCTCTGGAGAACATGCCCTGTTTCCAGATTCACTTTACGGATCATCGCGCCGTTTCGTGACCACGCTGTTATCTGATTTGGGAGTGCAAGTCACATTTTATCCCCCCCGATGCAATAGCGGCATTACAGAATATTTCATGGAAAATACCCGTCTTTTATATCTCGAATCTCCCGGCTCGCTTACATTTGAGCTTCAAGATATCCCCTCTATGACAATGCTAGCCAAAAAGCATAACATCATAACAATTTGCGATAACACCTGGGGAACAGCTCTGCATTATCCTGTCCTAGAATTGGGCGTCGATATTGTTGTTGAAGCAGCGACAAAATATATCGCTGGTCATTCTGACGTTAATCTAGGAATTGCTGCTGCAAATGGATTACAAGGCAGAAAATTAAAAAAAACAGCGCGTAACTTTGGCATTTGCGCGGGCCCAGAAGACCTGTACCTTGGACTGCGAGGCTTACGCACAATGCGCCTTCGTCTGGAACAGTCAGCAGAAAATGGGCTAATGCTGGCACAGTTACTAGCAAAGCACCCTCTTGTTTTAGACGTGCTGCACCCTGCCCTTGTCAGCTCACCAGACTATGAACTTTACAAGCGGGATTTTTATGGCTCCTGCGGTCTGTTTGGCTTTGTTCTGCCTGAGACAATCGCTCAAGACAAGCTGGATAAGGCGGTTGAGGGCATGGAAATTTTTGCGATTGGCGACAGCTGGGGTGGCTATGAAAGCCTGATCAAACAAGCTCATCTTGACAGCAAGCTGCGACAGTTCACCCCAGAACACAGCCCCGGCCATCTTATCCGTGTTTATGCAGGGATTGAGCATGGACCAGATTTGCAAACAGATCTGTTCCAAATGTTGGACGCTCTGGAATGACTACTACTTTTTCAAGCGGAAAAAATCTTTCCAGGATTCATAATGCCTTT
>DEBO01000154.1:13881-14139 GCA_002348585.1 Alphaproteobacteria bacterium UBA2954
ATAACTTTGCTTGCCTTGTCCGATGCCATGCTCTCCTGTGCAAGTGCCGCCAAATTTCAAAGCCCGCTCTGATAAGCGTTTTGTAAAAGCTGTGATTTTTTCCTGGGCTTCCTTGTCATCTGGCATGCATATTGGCAAGCAATGGAAATTGCCATCACCCACATGACCAATCAGGGTGGAAATCAATCCATTTTCTTCTAAGTCGATACGGGTTTCCTCAACACAATCAGCCAGTTGTGAGATCGGAACACACACATC
>DEBO01000154.1:14530-14672 GCA_002348585.1 Alphaproteobacteria bacterium UBA2954
TCATGACGCGCCTTCCACAGCTTCTTACGTTCAGCTGGATCCGTCGTCCAAACAAACTCTTCATCTGTATGTTCGTCGGCAATCATTGTGAACTGTTTAGCCTGCTCTGCAACACTCTTTTCTGAGCCGTGAAACTCAAGCA
>DEBO01000067.1 GCA_002348585.1 Alphaproteobacteria bacterium UBA2954
TGGCCCAGCTTGGCACAGACAGATTTGGGCAAAAAATTCTGGACTATTGGGCAGAAGACAATATTGACATCTCAGCTGTGACATCTGTCGGCGATGCGCCTACAGGAATTTATTTTGTCACGCATTCTGGTGATGGACATGACTTCACCTATCGGCGTAACGGCAGTGCAGCCAGTTTAATGAGCCGCTCTGACCTGGCCCGGCCTTCTGTTTCTGCGGCGCTGTCCTCCTGCCAGATACTTCATCTCTCAGGCATCTCTCAGGCGATTTCTGAGAGCGCAGCAGATGCTTGCTTTGCCGCTATGGACACTGTGCATGCTGCAGGTGGCAAAGTCAGCTACGATCCCAATCTGCGCTTGAAATTATGGTCACTGGATAAGGCTCGCTCTGTCATCCATCAGGCGATGTCCTGCTGTGATATTGCTCTGCCGGGCCTTGACGATGCCCGTTTGCTGACCGGCCTGCACGAGGCAGGGGATATTGCAGATTTTTATCTGCAGTTAGGGGCTGAGATTGTCGCTTTGACCCTCGGCGTAGCAGGCACCCTTATCGCCACACCGGACAGGCGGGAACAGGTCCCACCCTATGTGGTTGAGGCGGTGGATGCCACAGCCGCAGGGGATACATTTGACGGCGCCTTTCTGGCGGAATATCTGACTGGACGTGATGCCTTAGCTGCGGCCCGTTATGCTAATGCAGCGGCGGCTTTGTCCACCACGGGCTATGGGGCAGTTGCCCCGATGCCAACACGTGCAGAAGTTGAAGCCTTGCTTACGGCTTAGATTACGGCCCGTTCCAGCAAGGGCTGGTTTGCTGCTATCCGCTCATAAGAAAAACAGCTAAAATCTAGGCTCTGCCAGGCCCCATGGGTGATCCATTCTGATATGCCACGCCCGACTGCAGGGGATTGCTGCAGCCCATGCCCTGAAAACCCATTTGCAAAGATGAAATTGCTGACATCTGGGTGCGGGCCAAGCACCGCATTGTGATCAAGCGTGTTAAAAGCATAATGTCCGGCCCAGGACGAGGTGACCTTTATTGCTTCAAATTGAGGAATGCGTGTGGCGATTAGCGGCCAAACATGGTCCTGCCAAATATTCTGATCTTCATCAAAATCATCAAACGCGACTGCCGAGTCAATATGCGGCGGGCTGCCTGCCATATAATCTTCACGCCCATATTGGCGCATATGGATACCTGACGGGTCAATTGTCAAGGGCAGGGGTCTGTCCAGCGGCCTTTCAGCAGAAAAGATCCAAGTATAGCGTTTGCGCGGCTCAACTGGCAGCTCAATTCCAGCCATGCCAGCAACATCAGCGGCCCGTGGCCCAGCTGCATTCACCACGACCCCGGCTGAGATCCGTTCCCCAGTAGCAAGTGTCACGCTATCAATTTTCTGGCCACGCGCGGTGGTGGTTAGCGCAGTAACTTCATTTTGGATATACTCCACACCTGCCTTGCGGGCAGATCTGCGCCACCATTCAAACATGGTGTTGCCCTCAAAATATCCCTCATCTTTCAGATTATGGCTGCCAAGCAGAATATCATCCACATGATAAAACGGGTAATCCGCTTTGATCTCATCTGCTCTCATTAGTTTTGTGCCTGCCCCCAATGCAGCCTGCACCGTTTGATTTGCTCGCAGCTGCTCGGCAAAGTTCTCATTATCAGCCAGATACATATAGCCAAACGCATCAAGGGTCAGGTCGGGGATTTCATCATCGCCGCCCATATAGTGCCTGAAGTTTTTCACATACTCTGCGGTGAACTGAGAAATTCGGATATTGATCTCAGTAGAAAATTGTTGGCGTAGGCAGGAATTGGTGCGCGAGGTAGAGGCAAATTCATAGCTGGGGTCACGTTCAACCACGAGAATTCGCCCTTGAAAGTTAGAGTGCTGAGATAAGAACCAGGCAATGGAGGACCCAATAATCGCTCCGCCTATAATCACCACATCATAGCTTTGTGCAGACGTTGTTGCAGGATAAAGTTGGGCTAACATATCTTGTCCCTTATGAAGACTGTAAAGTTGTGTCCAGTTTTGGGCGAGATTTTTGCAGAGTCAAAAAATATTTTGCGTAAATCTGGCCTAAGGCCGAGTTTTATGATATCCGGCAGTCCATTTGTGTAGCTCTCATCCAAAAGGGTAAAAAACATATATGGCCAATCCTATTATTATTTCTCCGCGACTGGTCTCACAATGCTGGACTGCACTGGCTGTTTTTCTTATTTTGTTGACTCGGCCGGTTTTTGCCTCCTGCCAGACTGAGGGTTTGAAGTTTGATCATGCCCAGCTTCGTGCGACGCCCCCAGATGCGTCGGTTTCAGCTGGTTATCTTCAGATTACTAATACCACTGGTCAGACCCAGAGGCTTGTTTCAGCTTCAGCACCTTTTGCTAAACGGGCTGAAATACATTATATGAAACACGATTCAGGCGTTATGAAAATGTTTGAAATTAAAAGTGGGCTTGCTGTGCCAGACAGGCTGACGGTCGCGCTGATACCAAAAGGAAGTCATCTGATGTTTATGGGTCTTGACCGGCAGTTGAAAGAGGATGATATATTTTTGGTCACACTTGAATTTGCCCCTTGCGGCCAGGTAACGCTACCCTTTCATGTAACCAGACTGCCCAGACTTGGACAAATTCACGGGAAAACGCACAAAAAAGGAGACATACAAAAAGGCCATGACCATAAACAGCATGACCACAGTCATTGATAAAAAGGCAGTATTGTGACAACACAGAACAAACGCTCAATATTATTTTGGGGACTTGGTTTTGTTTTATTGCTAGGATTGGCCTTTTCTGTCTCAGAATATCTTGCGCGCCAATGGATGCCACGCACCCTGACAGGGTTTGAAATTGGGGCTCCTTTTCAGCTTGCCGATCACACCAACCAGACAGTAACAGAAGAGATTTTTATCGGCCGGGCCTCTGCAGTATTTTTTGGCTTTACCCATTGCCCGGAGATTTGTCCCACAACCTTGAATGATCTAGCCAACGCCAGACAGGCACTTGCCGAAGGCAGGGACAAGCTGCAGATTATTTTTATCACTCTTGACCCGAAACGCGACACGGTTGACGTTCTGAAAGACTTCATTCCTTATTTTGGCGATCAGGTCACAGGCATCACTGGTAAGCCTGAACATGTTCTTCAACTGGCCAAAGACTGGGGTATTTTTTGGGAGCGTATCGAGACATCTGGCGGGGGCTATACTCTTAACCACACCTCCACGATTTTTTTGCTGAACGGACAGGGGCGGATGACAGGTACAATCGATATTTCTGAGCCGACTGAAGTGGTTGAGGACAAGTTGAAAAAACTCGTTGCCCGTCTTTAACTGTCTTCACCTCTCAGCCAAAAACGCTCAGATCAGGCCGCTGTGACCAGAAATCATATTCACGTTCAATTGCGCGGGCAACTCGCAGCAAAAGCACTTCTGAAAATGGTTTGCCAACCAGCTGCACAGATAACGGCAAGCCGTTTGCATCAAACCCAATAGGCAGACAGATAGCAGGTAGGCCGAGGAAATTTACAGGCCGCGTATTATGTCCAATACGCTGCATGAGCGGGGCAGCCTCCGGGTTGGCCCCGACATCACTGTCTTTTATGGTTGGCAAGGCAAATGGCCAGACAGGGGTCATGAACAGATCTACTTTGTCAAACAAATCAGGCAACGTACGCGCAATGAAATCCGCACGGCACGCTTGTAACCGCCAATAAGCATCATCTGATGTGAAAATGCCGGTCAAAACGCGCATTAATGTCTGGTCATTTAGCATCTCTGGCCGTTCTAGAATCATCTTTCTATGCACATGCGCTGCTTCTGTGGCGATGAGCAGCACATTCAGTGGGTTTGTGGCTTCAACACCTTTAATGACTACATCACGGCACATCGCTCCAAGCTGTGCACAACGCTCAAAACAGCTGGCAACAGGGTCAGAGACCTCTGCTTTGCTACCGGTTAAAAAATAGCTTTCAGCAAGACCCATGCGGATACCTTTTAGCCCGTCTTCGAGCTCAGACAAGTAATCTAGTCGGTCTGTATCAATACTCTGATCATCGCTTGCATCATATCCGGTCAACACAGATAAGATCTGCGCACTGTCTTTGACAGAACGGGATAACGGACCGACAGTATCGAGCGCATTCGACAGAGCAAACACACCCGTGCGCGAAACCAGCCCCTGGGTCGGCTTCACTCCGACCAGTCCGCAGGCCGCCGCTGGCAGACGGATCGACCCGCCGGTGTCACTGCCCAGAGCAGCGGGGACAATCCCGGCGGCAACAACCGCTCCTGACCCTGATGAGGAGCCACCGCATATATAGGCCGGGTTCCAAGGATTTTTAGGTGTTCCAGCATAAGCATTGTGGCCAGTTACCCCCAACGCATATTCGACAGAAACCAACCTTCCGCAGTCGATCGCCCCTGCAGAATCCAGTTTCTCAATAACAGTTGCGGTGCGGGATGCAGTTTGTCCTTCATAGGTTTTTGAACCTCCCTCATAAGGCCAGCCAGACCCGTCTTTAAAGCTGCGGCCATACAGCTCTTTATGCGCCAGTGGAACAGCTTTAAGCGGCAAAGTTTTGCCGGGTTGCTGCGGCTGGCTGAGCTGCGTGACCTGCTCCTGAGCAAACGCCTCATCTGTGAAGCGCACCGCATCTAGCTTGCTGCCAAGCTGGTTAAGGGCGTCTGTGACCTCTAGTACGCGTTTGCCTGTGCCATCTGGGTGGGTCTGTGCAGCGTGCTTATAAAAATCAACAGACAGATAAAGGCTCATGTCCTGTCTCCTACCTGTGCACACTGCATAAAAATATCTCTAACCGTGCGCTTATGTTGTTCATCTAGTGGATAGCTGGCCAATTGCTCCAACAATATGCCACTGGTCTCAAGGGCAAGGTTCACTTGTGCGTCTGATATGCCAGCCTGACGAAGCTCATCGCAGATTGTCTGTCTGCGCCCATCATCTTTCTCTGCCATGCCGAGTTCCTTTTTATGTTCCAAACTTGGTTGCGCATAACCATGTCAGGTTCTGGACGTCGCTGCAACTTTGTGTCACGCTTTCAAACATGCCACATGAACATCATGACCATGCGCACAGCCTGTTGCCGCCTGAACCGGAATTACGAGTTAAGGCACTGGAAACCATTCTGGTTGAAAAAGGACTTGTTGATCCAGAAGCCCTTCAGCTTATCATTGACACCTATCAGCATAAAATCGGCCCGCAGATTGGGGCCCGGCTTGTTGCGCGGGCCTGGGCTGATGCCCGGTTTAAGGACCGATTTTTAAATGACACAGATAAGGTTTTGGCTGAGGCAGAACTGGCTGGACGACAGGGTGAACATGTCGTGGT
>DEBO01000002.1:0-2979 GCA_002348585.1 Alphaproteobacteria bacterium UBA2954
AATTTCATGGCACGCCTATCCTTATCTATGCCGTCAACCAGCTCCTAGCGCTGTCCCTCAGCAGCAACCCGGCGGGCAGCTTTGAACCCGCTTTCAAAATCAGCCTTGATATCAGCAATATCCTCAAGACCGACCGACAGACGGATCATATCATCAGACAACCCTCCTGCCTTCATCGCGTCTGCGTCAATATGTGAATGAGTAGTAGAAGCAGGATGGATCACAAGCGTTTTTGCATCACCCACATTGGCCAGATGAGAGGACAGTTGAACAGCTTCAATAAAAGCACGACCTGCCTCGCGCCCGCCTTTCACGCCAAAAGCGATAATCGAGCCTGCTCCACGCGGCATCAGCCTTTTGGCAATGTCATGGCCGGGATGGTCCGGGAGGTCCGGATGGCGGACCCAGGCGACATCTTCATGAGTGGTAAGAAAATCCAACAGTGCACGGGTATTATCCATATGACGCTGCATACGCAGTGGCAGAGTTTCCAGCCCTTGCAGAATGTGAAAGGCATTAGTTGGCGACAGGCAGGGTCCAAAATTATACATCGCTTCTGCCCGAAGCTTTGCAGTGAATGCAGCCGGGCCAAATTCTTCATGAAAATTTATCCCTTCCATTGAATAATGCGGGGATGCGATTGTAGGGAATTTATCAGATGCACCCCAGTCAAAGCGGCCGCCATCCATAATCGCCCCGCCAATGGCAATCCCATGACCACCAATCCATTTGGTTAGTGAATGAATAACAACATCTGCTCCTTTTGTAAGCGGCTTCAACAGCCATGGCGTGTTAAAAGTTGCGTCAATGATCAGCGGCACGCCAGCCTCATGGGCAATCCGTCCCACACCTTCGATATCCATGATATCGAGGCCAGGATTGCCCACCACTTCACCAAACAGCAACTTGGTATTTGGCTGGATTGCGTCTTTGATGGCATCAGAGTCTGTTGCAGAGACAAAACTGGTTTCGATGCCGAAGCGGGGCAGGGTATATTTAAGCAAATTCACATTCGCCCCATAAAGCTGGGCGGAGGCTACAATGTGATCGCCTGCTGAGCATATGGTCAGTAAAGCTGAAGACAGCGCCGCCATACCAGATGCAGTGGCAGTGCAAGCTGCAGCTTCTTCAAGAGCGGCAAGCCGCTGCTCAAGAACCGCCACAGTCGGGTTAGAGATCCGCGAATACAGATGTCCGCCTACTTCCATATTATATAGGGCGGCGGCATGGCGCGTATCTTTAAACACATAAGAGGTGGTCTGATAAATTGGCACAGCACGGGCACCATGGCGATCGTCAGGCATATGGCCAGCATGAAGCGAAAGCGTATCAAATTTATAATCCTGGCTCATAAAAGTGTCTTCCTCTGGTATAAATTTAAAGGGTCAGTCAAATAGCGGCCCTCATGCTATGTTTCAGTAGGCTTGTTAAACCAGCATCAGTGGCGGGTCAACCAGTCCGGATCCATAGCCAGAACCGCATCTCCGCCGGCGATAATAACACGGGCCAGCCTTTCAAGTTGAGGCAGACATTGCTGCAGATAAATATCTGCGGTGACGCGCTTGGCGTCCAGAAAGCTTTGTGAGAACTCTTCTGCCTTGCCTGTTGCCACAACATGACCTGATCGGGCCATAACCCACCCTCCGCACAGCCAGCCCAGCATCATTAGCCAGTCAACTGAACTAACAGCTGCCCGGCGCGGGTCATTTGCTGTGCCACAGAGAAAATCAAGGGTCTGGTGCGTAGTAGCTATGGCGCTCCGCATAGGAGAAGCTAGCCTGTCATCTAGCCCTATTAGATCAGCTTCCATTTCTGCTAACAAAGCGCGAACAGATGCCCCGCTATCGCGCAGCGTCTTGCGGAAAATCAAATCATTTGCCTGAATGGCTGTGGTGCCTTCATAAATTGGCAATATCCGTGAATCACGGTAGTGCTGGGCAGCCCCTGTTTCTTCAATAAAGCCCATGCCGCCATGGACCTGCACCGCATCAGAGGTCAGCGTGACCGCACGTTCAGTCAGCCAACCTTTAATGACTGGGATTAAAAGTGAGGCCCGTTCATCAAGCTTAGCCTTGTCT
The DNA here is from genome assembly GCA_002348585.1 of Alphaproteobacteria bacterium UBA2954. Taxonomy (GTDB): domain Bacteria; phylum Pseudomonadota; class Alphaproteobacteria; order Puniceispirillales; family Puniceispirillaceae; genus JADHLI01. Next base: position 2,079 of record DEBO01000002.1, read on the forward strand.
TCATCAGGGCCATGCCGGGCCAGGTCAAGGGCGGCCCCGCCAATCACTGTAAGACCACGCATCGCTTCTATTTCTGCCCGCATCACAGATAAAAGTCGCAGCACATCAGGATGATGGGCGATAGATGCGCCCGAGCTGCGGTCAAGCGGAGTGCCTTGCACACGGTTCTGCGCATAATCAACCGCCTGCTGATAGCCGCGTTCCGCAACAGACAAGCCCTGCAAACCTACTGCAAAACGGGCATGGTTCATCATCCCAAACATAATCGACAGACCTTGATTTTCTTCACCCACCAGATAGCCGACCGCTCCACCTGCCTCGCCATACTGCATGACAGCTGTTGGAGAGGCTTTAATGCCCAGCTTTTTTTCAATTGACAGGCAGCGCACATCATTGCGCGCGCCTAGCGTGCCATCCGGATTGACCAGAAATTTTGGCACAATAAAGACGGATATGCCCTTTACTCCTTCCGGCGCGTCAGGCGTGCGGGCCAGAACCAGATGAACAATATTTTCAGCCATATCATGTTCACCATAGGTGATGTAGATTTTCTGACCTGTGATCAGATAGTGATCATCCTGTTTTACGGCCCGCGTCTTAATCGCCGCTAAATCTGTTCCAGCCTGAGGTTCGGTTAGATTCATTGTCCCAGTCCAGCGCCCCTCAACCATCGGCGGCAGAAAAATTTGTTTCTGCGCCAGTGATGCTGATTTCTGCAGGGCGTAAATCTGACCTTGCGTGAGCAAATGACACAAAGCAAAGCTGAGGCTGGCAGACTGCCACATCTCATTCACAGGCGCGCTTAAGGCCATTGGCATATTCTGGCCGCCAAACGCCTCCTCTGCTTCCATTGAGGTCCAGCCCCCTTCTGCCATGGCACGGTAAGCATCTGCAAAACCAT
>DEBO01000002.1:3309-6541 GCA_002348585.1 Alphaproteobacteria bacterium UBA2954
AGGGGTTTGCACTGAACTGTCTGTGTCTGAATAGGCTGCCCCCTTCAAATCAGAATCATGGTTCAGCGGGGCAATGACATCTGCGGCCAGCTTGGCCGCTTCATCTATAACCGCATCAGCCAAATCAAGACCTGTATCAGTAAAGGCAGGCAGCGCCGTCACATCATCAAACCCGGCCAGATAGCGCAAGGCAAATTTCATATCATCCGTCGGCGGTATATAAGTCATAGGTCATACTCTACTTTGAACATAAATTTTTAAATACATAAGGACTTCCCCAGTTATATCATCAGTCACGCAGTATGATTGCGTGGCTTCCTGTCTGAGCTGCCGCCCGCGGCAGCATCACCAGCTTTGTCAAATTTAGCCTGTGCTGCTGAATATGCCTTATCAGCGGCAACAAGATGGGCATGACGCACAGGCCCAAAGCCGCGAATTTGTTCCGGCACAGAGACCAGCTGCACAGCTGCCGTATAATTTGCAGCGGTTAGACGCGCAGCAACATCATCGAGCAGAGCCTCATAACGGGTGAGGGCGGCGCGTTCGGCTTTGCGCTCGGCTGTGTACCCAAACAGATCAAACGCTGTACCGCGCAAGCTCTTGCACCTAGCCAGAACCGACATAACCGGCTTTACCCACCTTCCATAAACATCCTTTTTCGGTCGGCCAGTGACCGGGTCAGTGCCTGAAAATAGAGGTGGCGCCAGATGGTAAGAGACCGAAATATCACCTTCGAACTGTGCCGATAAGGCATTTGCAAAGCGGCCATCTGTATAGAGGCGGGCAACTTCATATTCATCCTTTATCGCCATCATCTTATATAAATACCGTGCAGCTGCTCGGGACAGACGCTGCCCCGCATTTGTGTCTGCAGCAATTAGACTATCCAGCTTTTCACGGTATCGGTTAGCATAAGCGGCATTTTGATAGCTTGTCAGGCGCGCCATCCGGTCAGCGATGATATCATCCAATGCGGTGAGAGGCTGGACAGCACCAAGACCGGACCTGTCTTCAGCCGCAGTAACTTCCCTGTCAACCGCACCTGCATCAACAACCCATTTGCGACCCCAGCGAAAGGCATGAATGCTTTGCTGCACAGCAATACCATTAAGCGTAATCGCCTTCTCAACTGCATTAGAGGATAACGGGATCAGGCCTTTCTGCCAGGCCACCCCCAACAGCAGCAGATTAGAAGCGATGGTATTGCCCAACAGACTAACCGCCATGCGGCTGGTATCGATCAGGGTCGCCTGGCCCTCATCAACAACTCCGCGCAGACGCGCCGCCATTTCAGCACCAGGCAAGCGTTCTTCTGTATCGCGTGTAAACCCACCTGTTGGCATTTCATTGGTATTGGCCACCAGATGACCAGATTGGTTCATCAACTTCAACAAGGCTGAGTCCGCGCTGACCAGCATATCACATCCCAGCATCACGTCTGCCCCGCCAGGGCCAATCCTGATGGCCGAGATATCTTCTGGCCGCGGGGCAAGACGGATATGGCTGGTCACTGCTCCACCTTTCTGGGCCAACCCGGCCATATCAATAATTCCGCAGCCCTTGCCTTCGATATGAGCGGCCATTCCCAGCAAGGCGGCAATCGTCACCACTCCGGTTCCACCCACACCGGTCAACACATAAGATACAGGCTTATCAAAACCAAAAGCAGGTGCCGGCAAAGGCAGTTTTTCGTCAACAGCTCCGGTTGACTTTGGTTTGCGCAACACCCCACCGGAAACAGTCACAAAGCTGGGGCAGAAGCCCTTAACACAGGAAAAATCCTTATTGCAGGCAGACTGGTCAATCTTGCGTTTACGACCCAGTTCTGTTTCCAGCGGCAATATGGCCACACAATTGGACTGCACTCCGCAATCTCCGCAGCCTTCACAGACTTCCGGGTTAATGAAAATACGTTGCTCTGGATCCGGCATCAGACCGCGCTTGCGGCGACGGCGTTTTTCAGTAGCACAGGTCTGATCATAAATCAGCGCCGTCACCCCTTCTGTTCGTTCAAGACTTTGCTGGACAAGCTGTAATTCAGTCCGGTGGTGAAAGCTGACGCCATTCGGATATGCTGATTGATCATGACGGCTCAGATCATCTGTCACCAGAGCCAGTTCATGTACACCCGACGCATCCAGCAATTTTGCGATTTCAACTGGTGTCAGCCCACCTTCATGTGTCTGTCCGCCTGTCATGGCAACCGCATCATTATATAAAATCTTATAAGTGATGTTCACATTTGCAGCGACCGCGGCTCGGACCGCCATCAACCCAGAATGGTTAAATGTGCCATCACCAATATTCTGGAATACATGTTGGCGAGTTGAAAAACAGGCCTCACCAATCCAGTTTGCTCCCTCACCTCCCATATGGGTATTGCCTTCAACATTCCGGTCCATGAACTGGACCATCCAATGACAGCCGATACCCGCATAACCACGCGCGCCTTTAGGTAGTACAGTAGAGGAGTTATGCGGACAACCGGCGCAGAAATATGGCGAACGTACTGCAGACAGAGCTTCAACGGAACGGTTTAGCTGAGCCTTAATACGAACAAGATTGTGACTAACAGACCGGTCAAGCTTGACCCCGTCCAGAAGCTGTTCGGCAATAATCTGTGCAACCTGTGTGGCATTGACAGAGCCTTCTTCAGGTAGCAGGCGGCTACCGTCATGACCACGCTTACCGATTATGGCCGGTGCGCCTTCCTGCCCGTATAGACAGTCCTTAATCTGTGGTTCAATCAGGCCGCGCTTTTCTTCAACCACCAGCATTTTCTGCAAAGGGGCAGCAAATTCAGTCATGCCTTCGGGGTCAAGTGGCCAGGACATCCCCACCTTGTAGACGGACAGACTGAGTTGGGTAGCCATCGCCGCATCAATACCGAGATCAGCCAGTGCCTGCATTACATCCATATAAGCTTTACCTGTGGACACAATACCAAACCGAGGTGCTTTACCGCCATCGACAGTAACGCGGTCCAGACGATTCGCCCGTGCAAAGGCTCTAACTGCTGACATTTTCTCGGCATGCAGGCGCTTTTCCTGGGTAAAGCGATCATCATGATTTCGGATATTCAACCCATCAGAGGGCAACGTGTAATCATTGGGCAAATGGCTGTGAAACTCATCAGCGGTCAGACGGACAGAGGCAGTGGATTCTATGTTGTCCTTCACACATTTAATGCCAACCCAGACCCCGGCAAAACGCGACATCGCCCAGCCCTGCA
>DEBO01000157.1 GCA_002348585.1 Alphaproteobacteria bacterium UBA2954
GGCTGCAATTTCAGCAATCGGGAAGACTGTGCCCAAGACATTAGAGACATGCGGGACAGAAATAATTTTGGTCCGTGGCGTTATATGCGCCTTAAATTGTTCCATATTGAAGCTACCATCTGCATCGACAGGAGCGGCAACCGTCTTTGACCCAACCCGGCCACCCAAAAGATGCCAGGGGACAATATTGGCATGATGATCAGCAACTGAGTTCAGCACCTCATCCCCTGCACCAAGATTGGTGTTACCATAGCAATGCGCGATCAAATTAAGGGCCATAGTCGCCCCGGATGTGAACACAATCTCTTTTTCAGAACGCGCACCAATAAGTTGGGCAACCTTGCCCCGCACAGCCTCATAAGCATCTGTTGATGCTTCAGACAAATAATGCAGGCCGCGATGAACATTGGCATAGGTCTGGCTGTAAGCAGAAGACATAGTATCCAGAACCATCTGCGGCTTCTGGGCAGATGCTGCTGAATCAAGATAAACTAGAGGTTTACCATTCACTTGTCGGTCGAGGATGGGAAACTGCGCCCGGACAACGGCAGCATCAAAACCCATCTTTTGCCCAGTCTGGTATGTGGAGGCCTGTTGTGTCATCTACTTACCTGTTATTCAACTCCAGTTTGACGTGCCGTCCAGCCAGATACCTGACCTCGCAAAAAGTCAGCAAAAGGCTGGTAGCTAATTTCTTCCAGCGTATCGACAAGAAAGGCATCAATCAGCATGGTGCGGGCCTCTGCTTCATCAATGCCGCGGCTTTTAAGGTAAAACAGAAGCGTTTCATCCAACTCGCCAACGGTTGCGCCGTGGCTACAGACCACATCATCGGCAAAGATTTCAAGCTCTGGCTTAGCATCAGCTTCAGCGTCACGAGACAGCAATAAGGCTCTGCTCATCTGCTGGCCATCTGTTTTCTGGGCATCTGGGGCAACTCGCACCCGCCCCTGAAAGACACCACGTGCCTTGTCATCCAGCACACCGCGGATCAGCTGACGTGATTTACAATCAGCATATTCATGGCTGACAACTGTTGTAATGTCATGATGCTGATTATCGCAGCCAAGATAAACAGCTGACATGGCAGCCTGTGCATCTGGGGCGGCAAAAAAGCAATGCGTTTCCATGCGGGTTATCTGACTGCCCTTGGAGACCGAAAAACTGTTCACATTTGCCTGACCGTCAAGCCTGAATAAAGTCAGGCCAAGATGTGTTGTGTGGTTAGCTTCATCCTGAAGCTTGATATGATCAAGTGTTGACCCCTGACCAAGCCGCACAAGAATAAGAGGCTGCGACAGACTGGATGCCCCTTCATGGAGTTCTGCCAAATGAAGATGCGCACCATCGGCAATATCAATAAAAATAAATGGATGAGATGCTTCATCTATTTTACCATCTGTGAATTGCAAAATAAGCGGGGTATCAATCTTGGCTGAACCCGCAATCTCAATCTTCACAGCTGCCGTCTGGCAACTGGCTGACAATGCTGTCAGATGGTGGTTGTCTGGCAACAAAGCAAAAGCCTTATGGCAGATGGCCTTGTCACCAGAAATGTCTGATGCGATTATGCCCGCAGGAAGGCTGGCGGCCGCAAGGTGAGGCGCAAGACCGGCTGTGAAGTTCAACACTTCTCCGTCGAGCCTTGCAGCGCGGGCTATTGATGAGCTCTGTTTGGGCGGGTTAAGAACAACATCTGACAAATGCGACAGTGACGTGAATTTCCAGGCTTCTGTCTGCCCGTTTGGCCAGTTCACAGACTCAAGATAACTCTGCGCTGCTTCTTTTCGATCGGCCCATGTTTTATAAAGACGTTCAGGCTGCATCGCCAAGCCCTGAATAACCATTTTCCTCAACTTCAAGTGCCAGCGTCTTATCACCGGATTTGACTATCCGCCCGCCTGCTAAAATGTGCACTTGATCTGGGACAATATGATTTAAAAGACGCTGATAATGAGTAATGACTAGCATGCCCCGCTCAACCGAACGCAGTAAATTCACGCCTTCTGAAACGATCTTTAGCGCGTCTACATCAAGACCTGAGTCAGTCTCATCTAGAATCGCCATTGATGGTTTCAAGAGAGCCATCTGCAGAATTTCATAGCGTTTCTTCTCACCACCAGAAAAGCCCACGTTCACAGGCCGTTTCAGCATGTCATCTTTGATGCCTAGATTTTTGGCTTCTGCGCGGACCATTTTTACAAACTCAAGCTGATCAACCTCATCTTTGCCTGCATCGCGCTTACGAGCATTCACCGCCGCCCGCAAAAACGCCATACCGCCCACACCAGGAAGTTCAACAGGGTACTGGAAAGCCAGAAACATGCCAGCACGGGCACGTTCGTCAGCTTCCATCTCCAGCACAGACTCGCCATCTAGAAGAATATCACCTTCTGTAACCTCATAACCGTCACGCCCGGATAACACATAGGATAAGGTTGACTTACCAGACCCGTTTGGCCCCATGATGGCATGGACCTCACCCCGGCCAATTGTTAGATCAATCCCATGCAAGATTCCTGTGTCGCCGATACGGGCATGCAGATTTTTAATTTCAAGAAGAGACATGAATCACAAATTCCTTTTCCTAACTAACCTACAGAACCTTCAAGGCTTATCCCAATAAGCTTCTGGGCTTCAACCGCAAATTCCATAGGCAGTTCGTTCATTACTTCTTTACAGAAACCGTTCACGATTAAAGACACAGCTTCTTCCTCGTCTAATCCGCGCTGCAGACAGTAAAACAACTGGTCCTCAGAAATGCGTGACGTTGTAGCTTCATGTTCAATTTTAGCAGATGGATTGCGCGACACCATATAAGGGACTGTATGCGCCCCACAAGTATCACCAACCAAGAGTGAGTCACACTGGGTAAAATTCCGACTATTCTCAGCCGCCTTATTCATCTCGACAAGACCCCGATATGTGTTGTTTGACCGCCCGGCAGAGATGCCTTTGGAAATGATGGTTGAGCGCGATCCTTCCCCTAGATGAATCATTTTTGTACCGGTATCTGCCTGCTGCGCGCCGTTTGTTACAGCAACTGAATAAAATTCTCCCACAGAATCTTTCCCCTTTAATACACATGATGGATATTTCCAGGTTATCGCTGACCCGGTTTCCACCTGGGTCCAGGAAATTTTTGACCTATCTCCGCGGCAGGCCCCGCGCTTGGTAACAAAATTATAAATGCCACCCTTGCCAGTTTCATCACCTGGGTACCAGTTCTGTACAGTTGAATATTTTATCTCAGCATCGGTCTGCGCGACAAGTTCGACCACTGCTGCGTGAAGCTGGTTTTCGTCCCGCTGGGGGGCTGTACAGCCTTCGAGATAGGAAACATAAGAGCTATCTTCAGCAATGATCAACGTGCGTTCAAACTGACCTGTGTTTTTCTCATTAATCCGAAAATAAGTGGACAATTCCATCGGACAGCGCACGCCCTTGGGAATATACACAAAAGATCCATCGGTAAACACAGCCGAATTTAGCGCAGAAAAATAATTATCCGATACCGGAACCACAGATCCCATATATTTGCGGACTAGATCCGGATATTCGCGGATAGCCTCTGAAATGGGACAAAATATAACTCCTGCCTTAGCCAGCTCTTCACGAAAGGTTGTAGCCACGGAAACAGAATCAAAAACCGCGTCTACGGCCACACCAGCCAGCATCTTCTGTTCATTCAGCGGGATACCTAATTTTTCATACGTGCGCAGCAGCTCAGGATCCACCTCATCAAGAGATTTCGGGGCTTCAGCTGATTTTGGTGCTGCATAATAATAGATATTATCATAATCGATCGGCGGGACATTCAGCTTGGCCCAGTCAGGCGGTGTCATCTTCAGCCAATACCGGTAGGCCTTCAGACGCCAGGTAAGCATCCATTCGGGTTCCATTTTCTTCCCAGAAATGAACCGAATAACATCTTCTGACAATCCCTTAGGGGATTTTTCTGTCTCAATATCCGTCACAAAGCCGTATTTATAGGCCCCAGTCGCCTGTTCAACGGCTTCAATGGTTTCAACTGTCGCCACCATATTTTGCTACCCAATCTTCATGTTCATCATTAATTTCATGTTCTTGTCTGTATCCGTTGGGCTGATTCTGAATCAGGAAAAAGAGAGGCCGGGTCAAATAAGTCAGCGAGACTTACAGATAACAGCGCCTCTCTGAGGGCCGTATTAACACGGTTCCAATTGCCTCCCATAAAACAACCCTTCTGCACAGTACAGGGCTCTTCAGCCCCATCAACACAAGCTGTAAGGGCGATTGGCCCCTCAATAGCCTCAACCACCTCTGCAATACTGATCCGACTGACCGGTCGGGACAGCTGGCAACCGCCACGAATACCACGCTGTGTCCGCACTAGATCTGCTGCAACCAACGCTTTGATCACCTTTGCAGCTGTGGCTTGTGTGAGCTGCGCAGCCTCGGCAATCTGCCCACTGGACAACAAACAGTCCTGGCGGCTGTTTAACACACCAAGCACTAGAATGGCGTAATCTGTCATTCGGTTAAGCCGAAGCATTCTTTGATAAATCTTTCCCGTCTGCCACAGCCCTTCGCCCTCAAGTACAAAACATCGTATCTGCGAATGATTATCATAAACAGGACTATATCAGTCTTGTTTAAAGAACATAAGAAATGCTGCGTCAAAAGCAAGTTAGCCTTACACAATTTAGGCCTGTAATTTGACAAGTTTTACATTTTTTTCGGATGGTGGCAGACCTAGGTCTGCAATCAGTGCGAGATTCAGTTAAAGGCTTCTGGTCTTAGCTGATATCTGCCTTCTTCAAGGCCGGTGAAAACATCTTCAATATCAGGATGTCCAACGGGCCCATTTTCGTCATCAGACAACAGATTTTGTTGTGACACATAGGCAGAATAATAGCTATCAGCATTCTCAGCCAACAAATGATAAAAAGGCTGCTCACGTGCGGGACGAACATCTTCCGGGATGGAAGCGTACCATTCTTCTGTGTTATCGAATTCAGGATCAACATCAACGATTACGCCCCGGAAGGGGTAATGACGATGACGTACGATATCCCCAATACAGAATAAAGGCTTATGTGTCGGTTTAGTTTTTGTCATCAGGCAGTCTGAGGCTCTCAGAACCGGTCCTTGACCTTAAGAACCTGCTTACCACCATACATACCAGTTTTAAGGTCAATGTGGTGTGGACGATGCAGTTCACCAGTAACCTTGTCTTCAACATATGCATCACTCCTGATGGAGTCATGGGCCCGGCGCATGTCCCGCTTGGATTTGCTAATTTTACTCTTTGGAACAGCCATTGTTTTTATTTCCTGCATGCAACACTCTGGACCATCCCAGAGCAGCTTCTATTTTCATCAGCACAAGCCCGTTTCTAGTCCTGCACAAATTGAGAAGTTATAAACTTGGTGGAGCCAGACGGGATCGAACCGACGACCTCATGCTTGCAAAGCACGCGCTCTCCCAGCTGAGCTATGGCCCCTTGACACTTTGATTATTCCATCCCACCTCAGAGTTTGGAGTAGACCGAACGCTTTATATGGGTGAAATACCTATTAAGGTCAAGCTAAATTTCACACATGCAGACGGTTTTTTTAGACAAATATTCTATTTCGCAGCTGTGACATGTTGAAGGGCCTCAACTACAGCTGGGTGCACCAATTTGCCCTTATGTACATTCAAACCGGCAGCCAGATGTGAGTCAGTTTCAAGAGCCGCCATGCCGTTTTCTGCAAGCGCCAGCACAAAAGGTAATGTCGCATTATTTAGAGCCTCAGATGAGGTAAGCGGCACAGCACCTGGCATATTTTCCACACAATAACGGACAATTCCATCAACCACATAGGTAGGGTCCTGATGCGTTTTTGGACGTGATGTTTCAAAACAGCCCCCCTGATCAATTGCTACATCAACCAACACTGCCCCTAGCTTCATTTGCTTCAGCTGCGCCCGAGAAACAAGCTGCGGTGCAGATGCCCCTGGAATGAGAACCACTCCAATAACCATATCTGCTGATAAGAGGGCTTCAGCCATGGTAGGAACTTCTGCACCAGCCACTATATAATCTGCATCAGACGCCTCAATATTGCGCCCGGCACCCCTTTCAACGTATACATTATGGCCTTTTTTCGGTTAATTCCTTCACAGATGACGGAACCAATCCTACCTGATGTTCATTTGCTTTGGTCTCAGCAGGCACACCTATGCGCATAACACTCTCCCCTTTATTGGATTTGCTGGCAGGTTTGTATTCACCTCAACATCAAAAAATTACAAGACTTTACCAGAAACGTGTTTGTGAAATTATGCGCGTCCAGAATACTTTTCTGAACATTTATTAACTTTTGTGATAAAATTACGATGATTATTGTGCAGTTTATTAATTTTTAAAAATAAATTATTTTTGGCGGGAGGCGGAAATGGACAAATTGGACCGGTCAATACTTTCTATTCTTCAGGAAAATGCGCGGATTTCTAATGTTGATCTGGCTGACAGAATCGGTTTATCCGCATCAGCCTGTCTGCGACGCGTTGCCCAACTGGAAAAGGATGGACTTATTACCGGCTACCATGCGGACCTTAGCCTGGAGAAGCTTGGCCATTCTGTTCTGGTGCTGGTGCATATAACGTTAAAGGGCCAGTCAAAAGAAATGCTGCAGGATTTTGAGACCGCAGTCGGCAATATACCTCAGATTCTAGCCTGTTTTTTGCTGGCTGGCGAAAGTGACTATCTGTTGCGGGTAGCAGCAAAAGATGTGGCTGATTATGGGCGGATACATTCAGATTTTCTGGCAGCATTACCACATGTTATGCGCATGGAAAGTAATTTTGTGTTGCGTGAAGTCGCCAATCGCGGTCTGTCTGCAGACAGTATTTAAGCGCGCAAGCGCTGACCAAAAGCACGGATGTCGTGAAGGGATTGGGTGAATTCTGACCAGTCATCTGAGACAGCAATTGGTGACCATATCCGTTCAACAACTCCAATTTCAAGCGAGATAATCGGGGCGGCCCGCACAGCCTGAACAGCTGTTTTGGTCTGTCGCGACGATAATGAACATGCGTAGTCAGCAAGCTTGGCAAGTTCAGCAGAATTACGCCAGGCTGGATCCGCAAACTTGTCTGGCCTGTGACCCCCATACAACTCATGAAACAGCCTGTCCCAGCCGATTTGGCTTGCTTTGGCAGCCTCAAAGACCAGAGCTGACAATTGGCTTGCATCGTCATCAGTTCCCTCTACGCCGAGGCGCCAGCTTAAACGGCGAGCTAAATTGCGTTCCATGGAAGAATAGAAGCCTGAAAGCGTTTCTGCCAACACCTCCGAGTCTACAATAGGCACAAAACAATCTGCCAGCCGGCATAAAGCCCACATTGCTGCTGAGGGCTGGCGACCATAAGCGTAGCGGCCCGTTTGATCAAAATAAGCAGCAGTAAAACCTGGATCAAAATGAGGCATAAAACGCCATGGCCCATAATCAAAACTCTCCCCTGTGATGTTGAAATTATCTGTATTCAGCACGCCATGCACAAACCCAGCAACCATCCATCCCGCGACCATCTCAGACACACGCTCTGCAAATTCCGGCAAAAAAGACAAGATCAGCTGTTCATATGCCAGATCTGGGTCTAGTTCAGGATAGTAATAACGCACTGTGTGGCGTAGCAACTTTTCGAGATTGTCTGCCTGCCCCAAATAAGCAAGTCGCTGAAAACTGCCAATTCGAATATGGCTATGCAGCAGCCGAACCAAAACAGATGAGCGTGTGGGAGACGGCTCATCATGCCGCTCAAGCGCTTCACCGGTTTCAATAAGGCTGAAACTCTGTGATGTCGGCACATTTAGGGCCGTTAGCAATTCGGTGGCTAAAACCTCTCGCACGCCGCCTTTCAAGGTCAGGCGACCATCAGCTGCACGTGCATAGGGCGTTCGCCCAGACCCTTTGGTTCCCAAGTCAAGAAGGTGACCTGTCTGCTGATCTTTATATTGCGCAAACAAGAAGCCCCGCCCATCCCCCAGCTCCGGATTGTAGGCACCGAACTGATGCCCGTGATAGCGAAGCGCAAGCGGCTCAAACAAGCTGCCTTGTAAAGGCATAAACCGCCCAAAATGATCAATAAATTGTTCGTCTGATAAGTCCTGAAGGCCAATTTGCTCTGCAGCCCGCTGATTGCGATAACGGAGAATAAACTGAGGAAAGCGCGCCGGGGTAACCACGTCATAAAATGCCGGGCCAAGCTGGGCATGTATTGTTTGTGGCTCTGCTGTCGACATCAATTGTCACCAAACAAGATTTACAGCCGACTTTCGCAAATTCGACTTTCACAACGTAGGCAGGATAGACAAGCAAAATTTACCTGCCTAGCCTATTTTTCATAAAATTAGACATCCACTTCTCGTCCAATCAGGAAAACAGCAATATGGATGAAATTGTTTCAGTTCTGCAACCAATTGAAAGCGCACAAGGCCAGCCGAATAGCTGTTACATTGACCCCGTTATGTTTCAAATTGAAACAGAGTAGATATTCGCTTCAGACTGAGCAGCTATCGGCTTTGGGTTTGATGTGCCCGCGCAAGGCTGTGTCTGTCCTGCGAACTTTCTGGGCATTCCGTTGCTTTTGGTGCGCTGCCTTCAGGTAAGACCAAGGTGTTTGAGAATGTGTGCCGTCATCGTTGGATGATTCTGGTTAAAGAGGCCAAGAAGTTAAGCAGCCCCATTACCTGTCTCTATCATGCATGGGCTTATAATTTTGACTGCACACTGACTGCAACTCCTCATGTCGGTGGACCTTATATTCATGAGCACCATTCTGTTGACTGCATCGCTTTATCTCTCAATGAAATTCCTTCTGCCATCTGGCGTAATGTGATTTATATAAATTTATCACGCAAGGAACCCCATTCGAGGAAAAAGCAGCCGCGCTCCAAACCAGATGGGCTGAGTTTAAGCAAGAATTGTATTTCGGTAGCGATGTTTCTTATTTTGAGCTTAATGTTAGCTGCAACTGGAAGTTAGCTGTCAAAAATTACTGTGAGGCCATAACCTGCCATTTGTGCATCCCAACCTGAACTGCTGCTCCCGTTTGGAAGACCATTACAACATTCTGGATGATGCCAGCTATGCTGCCCAAGGGAGTGATGCATATGCGGCACAAATTTCGGATGATGGACAACGATTATCAAAATTTAAAGCCCTGTCAGAAAAATGGAAGAGGGCTGCTGAATATTGCGCATTTTTCCCAAACGTTCTATATAGGGTCCACAAAGAGCAGACCTTTGCTAACGTGCTTATACCAAAAGACAGAAAATCACCATTGAACGCATTGCCTTCAATTCCCGGATGCGCAGATGCTATCAATTGTTTATGCTTCGATGCGAGCAAAAAATGAAGTGATGTGGAAAGATGTGTTTATTAAAGATATCCAGGTTTTAGAAAGCATGCAGGCCGGGCGTAAGGCCCCATTTTATGACGTTGGAAAATTTTCTGCAATTATGGACTGTCCAACACATCATTTTCATAAATAGGTGGCGCAACGTTTGATGCAGGCAGGCTAAGGTAATTTTCTGATTAAAATGGAGCAGTTCGAAAGCTAATTAACTAGAGCCGCTGTTCTGCAGCTCAGCTTCAAACATTTGGCTAAGCTTACCTGACAGAACATAGTCACGGATAAAATCACCAAGCCGCTCAAATTCAGAGTAAAAGCGAGTTCCTCTTGCCTCACCTAAACCTCTAAACTCACCAGACATTTGGCGAACAAGCGACAAATCAGAAAGAGGTGGGGCAAGAACTACATTCAAGCCCTCAAGAATTTTAGAAATAGCAGACAGGTCGCGTTGTGCCGGAGGAATACGGTTGGGCACAATGATGAGGTGGGGGGTAACAGAGCCACTGCTTTCTTTCCGCTCATCCATCTCGCGCACAAATTCGACGGTTGGCCGTAAATCAGCCCAAGACAGTGATGTTGGGATTATAATACATTCACACATCATCGCAATTTGCCAAACATTACCTGGCCACCCTGCACCAGTATCTACAATGGTTAGAGACTCCGCATTTGAACGCATGCGGCGCATAATACTATCCAGCGTAACAAGACTAAGACCATCAAACCGGTCACTAACAGGAACATGGCGGATATCACGTTCATCAGCAACAGAACCAAGCAGTTCAAAGCAAGTGCCTTGACGATCTGTATCCAACATCTGTATCGGGCGCTTGGGAAAACATGTCCTGAAATAGTCATATAGGAAAGCCGTAATAGTGCTCTTACCTACACCACCTTTGATATTGCCCACAAAAATGGATTGGCCTTGTTCCATTTTTTATCCTGTCTTCATATTCAAAATACATATCTCTGCAAAATCACTGCCAATGTATCATAAACGCCACATTTAAGACAGTTTAAAGGTCTACCTTTCTATTTTAAGGAATTGTTAAAAAGAAAAAGGAGAACCTACCCAAACTAGCCTCTGGTTTCTGTCACAATAGCCCGCAGACAGACTGTTGGATACTGAGGGCAAATTATCCAGTAAATTAGCCGGCTGGACAATAATCACGCCTGTCCATTTTCTGGCCGACCTTTCCTGCTCTACCCAGGAGCGGAAATATAGACAGGCGAAGGTACATCTCGGCAACTTGCCAGTAAGTCACCCAAATGCGGCACGGCCACAAAGGCAAAAGTAGGGGCTATTGCATGATAATCTGAATAAATATTTTTAAAGCTCCAAAAGGTTGTCCGGGAGCAACAGACTGGGCCTGGTTAGTCATTTGTTCATTATGGCTCTTCAATATTTGGTTATTTAGAAACACAACCCCGAATACAAACAGACAAAACAGACCTGCAACAAAAATACTAATTTAAAATTGGGATAAGCACCGATCTAGAATGGCTTGCTCATGAAAATTTGTTTGAGCAGGCACTTTGTTAGTTTATTGTTCTTTCCCCATGAGCTAAACTTCATGATCCTCTAATTTACCAATATAATTTCCTGAGGCACATAGCATAACCGACCATGTTGCCCTTTACTATGGCCAGTCTTGTCGATTACTTGACATTTGAAGAACTCAGAAAAACCAGATTAGGACATAGATGATAATTCGCGCGCCTGAAGATATAATGATTGAGTTTCATCAATATACATGTCACGAGTGATGCGACCGCCCTGATATAGGTCTCGTAGTCTAACCATCTCCTTCTCGATAAGCCGAAGGTGATCCGGTGTAGACATCTGGTCTGTCATCTCCAAAGAAGTTGTTGTCTGCTCCGCAGGAATTGATTTTTGTCTTGGGCGCTTGAAAATCTGAAAATCTTCAACTTGCTCTGCTGCCAATTCAGAATTTTCTATTTTATTCATGCTCTGTGCAGCTAAGGCGTGGCCCCCTTCAGGCCGAGTGGCTTTGGGAATGATAGGCTCAGCCGCAGGCCTTTCAGCTCTACCTGAGTCAACAGCCTCTTCTTTCCGATTAGATACGTTGTTGCCGGATGGTCGGCCACGAAAAGCAATTAGCACGATAAGAACTAATAATATTACAAGAACCAAGCTTAGCAGTGTAATCAATATCTGCGCCGGATCGGTTACACCGAATGCGGAGAAAACTTCAGTGATAGAAACTGGAAGTTGGATGTCAGTCATGACTACCGTTGTGCATGAAACACCCGCAAATATCAACTGTCAATCGCCGCCATATTAGAGCAGAACAGACAAAAACAGAAGAAATAAGTAGCAAAATTTTTATTTGACAGGCAGCATCAATTACTCGCTGAGCAAAACCTCTGAGGCCGTAACTGACTTTTGCAGAGAGCTTTGATAATAGACAGATCTATAGTAGATGTCCCCTTTAGCTGCATGGACCAAAGTTTCGGTCGATGATTTCGGATTTTTGAATAAGCGGATGCAGGGTTATATTTGCGACCTGCCAAATCGCGACTTTTCCACTCTTAAAAAGCCTAAAAGTAGCCAAACAGGCTACCAAAACAATCGACTTGACCATTCGTTGCAAACAGCATCGTTCAAAGAGTTAGACGGAGCAGATATTAAACACATCTTTGCCGCATTAATCCATGATGTTGGTGATGCACTGGCACCAGAAAATCATTTCCATGTGTCCGCAACAATTATTCAGCCCTTTACCCTTGATGAGATAGGATGGATCCTGTAAATGCATGGTCTATTTAAGATGAATTATCATTTAGACAAATTGAGTTTGGAAAAAGACGGCAGAGATTTTTAAAGCGAGCATAAATTATTCAATGCGGCTGTAAAAATCTGTCAAAAATGGAACCAGTTACCTTTTGTTCCTGAATGTCAAAAAAGGAACTGAGTTATTCTGAGCCCGCAACCATACAACAACATAACTATGTAAAAAACGATGTTTAGACGCCTGAGCCAATCCTTGTTTGAATCTTCTATCAAATCTGCCTATACTCGTCGTTTCAAAGAAAAGGGCGCGCAGGCAGAGGGTGTGTTTTGGTCCTCACGGGTCAGTCAGACAGCCCGCTTTGAGCAAGTGCTGGCAAATATGAAGGCTGAGTTTGGTTCAAATAGCTTCTACCTTGCAGATATTGGCTGTGGTTATGGGGCGCTGCTTCACTATATCCAGAGTAAACCTGCTTGGCGTCAAATAGACTACAGCGGAGTGGATATAAACCCTGAGATGGTGAGCTATTGCAAACGCGAACATACTTCTCACAAACATCGCTTTTCACTGGGCCGACAGCCTAAACATCCTGTTGATTTTGCTGTCTTTGTAGGTACGTTTAACCTTTGCCACACTGATGATTATGAGCTTTGGGAAGATTATATTTTGCGCCAGTTAGCTTTTAGCTGGGCGTGCGTCCGATATGGACTAATCCTCAACATCACCAGCCTTGAAACAGCAAAAATCAATAATCATATTTTTTACGTGAATCCAGTGGCATTTTCAAAAAAGCTTGCCAGCCAATTTGGCGCGGTCAGCGCGGCACCTACTCGATTTGTTCCCCAAGATACAACCTTCATCATTTGCAAGGAAAAACATGAACGCCACATTACAAAATTGCGCAAAGCTCAGCGATAACAGCAAGGGAGCCGCTTTGATGACGGGCGCTTCGATTGCCTTCGTTCTGAATGATTTCATGATGAAGCTTGTTTTTACAGAACTGTCTGTCGTTCAAAGTGTTTTTCTGCGCGGGCTATTTGTTTGTCCCATGCTTTTTCTGATCTGCCTGCAGCGGCATCAGCTTTTTGCATCTGTGCCGCGCAGCGATCACGGCATCATTGCCTGCCGAACAGCACTGGAAATTACAATCACGTTTTTGTTTCTGCTAGCGCTGTCACAATTGTCTCTAGCTCACGTGACAGCTGTTCTGCAGGCGGTTCCATTAATTCTGACTGCATTTGCTGCAATAATCCTGCGAGAAAAGGTCGGCTGGCGGCGATGGATGGCGGTTGTCATAGGTTTTATTGGCGTTATGCTTATCATCAAGCCAGGGCTGGATGGTTTCTCTGTATTTTCATTATCTGTTCTGATGGCGGCAATACTGATCGCAGCCCGTGATATTTTGACTCGCCAGTTAAGTGTTCAGACGCCCTCATTTCTTGTCGCATTGGTTACGGCGCTCACCGTTACGGTTGCAGGCGGCATGGCTACTGTTGCCAATGGCTGGCAGTCACCATCACTGTCCAGCTGGTTCTTGATGGGCGGCGCAGCGCTGGCAATACCTGCGGCATATGTGCTGAGCATTGCCACAATGCGTGTTGGAGATGTCAGTTTTGTCACCCCCTTTCGATATACAGCGGTTGTGTTTGCAACTATATTGAGTTGCCTGCTTACAGGAAACCTGCCTGACGGACTGTCTTTTTTGGGCACAATTCTGGTAATTGCAGCCGGGATCTATTGCTTACATCGCGAACATTTTCTGGCTACACAATAGGAACGTTATGAGTTCTACCTACACGGACAGCCGCGTCATCGCTGCAAAGGCAAGCCGCCGGATAAGATGAGTGCGACGTTGTGTAGGCAATTTACGCAACGGAGCCTCACGCAGGATATGCGTATCAAACCCATCTGTGATGAGAATCCCGTAGCGCATTTCATCTGCCAAACGTTCGACCGGAAAATTCTCTGCAACAGCAAAATAAAACTGGTCTGCCCAGTCAAGATAATTCTGCCATTTCTTGTCACTGGAAAAATCAGTTAAAGAGGATTTTACCTCAACAATGGTTATATGCTGGCTGCGACTGAGTGCAATCAGATCAACCCGGCGCCCAGTTTTCAAGGTAAATTCAGACAAAGTGGCATCATCCATCTCCTGAAAGAAACTGGCGACAGATTTTGTAATTCTTTCTGCAGAAAGATAATTTGTAATTTGCTTATCTCTCGGTGTGGCTGAAGCGTTAGACATGACAAGCTACCCTACAGATCCATTCTAAGACAAAGACTGAAAATAGGTATTAGCCTAATTAGGTTCTGGTAAAATTAACAACATAAAACTGAAATTAATCAGCTTTATTCGACAGGTTTATATTCACCTATCGCTTGAAGAAGCTTAGCAACATAGCGTTTCTGCTGTGACATTGGCAGAGCAGGTCGCGGGGGTGGTTGCCTTCGCGGATTCATCAGTTCTTCATTCTTTGCTGCCGTCCTGGTTTTGTTTTGTAGCCCCATCTTGCTGTAAATTGTCTCCAGTAGTCCCCAAAGCTGAAAATCAAATGGGCGTGCCTCAAGCTGCTTCTCTGCCATCTGCCTGGCTCGCAGATATTGACCCTCAGCCATGAATTGTCTGATTAGCCCGAAATTTTTAACACCAGCGCCTGCAGATGACGGGTCCTGTTGTTCGGAGGGCTCTGAGGAATAGAGCTGAAGCTGCGCTTCTTCCGGCACATCTTTAGGAGTTGCGCTGTACTCACCCCCCTGAGCAGACAAGTCAGTGGTTGGCGGTGGTGACTGTTCCACTCTATCGGCGTATTCTGGCGGATCATAACAGCAGGCAGATGAGGGCGGGACTGTAAGGCCTGTTAAGCTCAGCACTAACAGAACAATAAACACGCAAAAGAGCAGCGCTGAAATCAGCTTTGTGAGGTTCCGCGCGAAACAGATCATATACCTTCATCCAATCCGAAATAAGAAAACAGCTCCGTGAAGTTTTCACATTCAGGTCATAACGACAGACAAACCACTAAGTTTATCCACATACATTTAAGTTTCGTTAATGTTCATAAGCAATAAAACAGAGTATCAATTTAAGTCGAATTCGTGCTAATCAAAGGTAGGATGTTAAATATCAGCGGCGAATAAATAAAAAATGTTTGCAAAACCACCTTTTAAAAACGATGATTTGGCGAGAAAAAAAGCTCTTGAAACTTTGTTAGAAGAAACAAAAACAAGTGTGGAAGACAAAGTTGCTGCGCTAAAAACCGTTCATGCTGTTGACAGACAAAAAATTAGTGCGGCTATGTCCAGCATGATGAAGAAAGATTAGTCAGCCGCTTCAATGATGCGGACCTCACGCACAACACCCCCGTTCAGCGCAGCCAAAGCCTCAGCATAGCCAGCGCTTTTATAGGCTGCATTCGCTGCCTCAACACTGTCAAATTCAATTAGGACCGTGCGCTGCATCTGTCCATGTTCATACAGCGAAGCCGGCATGCCGCGGGCGATAATACGCCCCCCAGCTGCAGTTAGTGCTGGTCCAGCCAGGGCCGCGTAAGCGGTCAGCTTATCGGAGTCAAGCACTTCATTATAAATCGAAATCCAGTAAGCCTTTTTGCTCATTTAATGACCTGCATTTGGTTAGGCTTTATTTAGCTCAGCACGCATTTCTTGCGACCAGCCAACAAAACTGACACCTTCGTCAATTATAAGTACCGGCCGTTTCATGAGAGATGGATGTTTCGACAGGAGTGTGTAAGCCTTTTGGCCCTTATCACCTTCAGATAGTTCGCGCCATGTTGTTGATTTCTTATTGAGTAGAACGTCGTCGCCATGTTTGGCTAAAAGCCCGGCTAAAAGCCCCGGGTCCATACCATCTTCGCGCACATCAATTAAAGTTACATTATGACCATCAGCCTCGATCTCTTTCAGGGCTTTGCGGCAGGTGTCACAATTTTTTAACCCATAAAGTGTCACATTCATTATCGGCGTCCCTTCACCCTGTGCAGGTGTTGCAGCATTCCTTTACAGCCTATTATGGACAACAGTATGAAAGAGTTGCAGATTTAGCAAGTCTCAAGCCACTTTATTACCTTTTAGAACCTCAAAAATAGTCTTTTTATGCTTTTTTTGGCTCAAACTTTTCACTTTTCTATAACCGGTTTCCTAAAAACGAACTATTTTTGGCTTTAAGATCACCCTCTACGCAGGCAGGTTTTTGCGATTTAGCGTCATAAAATCAGATAGTTTCATTTTAGCTAGTATCAAAAAGCTGATACGCGATTAGACTGTAATGCTCCACGTTGAATTACATAGCATTCCAGTTGCAGGTTGAAAATTCCATCCCATCTTTTGCAAAAGGTAGCCTGTAAAAGGAAGATGTGTGGTAATTTAGACGACTTGAAAAGCAATGTTAAAACTTAGAGAACATCAAAAAAGCTCGACTCAAAACCCTATTCACTACTGGCCCAATTAGCGAAGCATAATACTTCTATTTAGTTATAAAGCTCGGTGAATCGTTCACATTTTTGACTTCAATAGCGTAGCTCTGCTCAGCAGTCAGTTTGCCTTTATCAATTGCCTGCACAACCAACTCATGAACACCGACATCAGCGTTTGAAGGTGTACCTGTCAATAACCCCTCTGGCGTAAGTTTTAGCCACTCAGGCAAATTTACAGCAGAGAATATTAATATATCTCCATGGATGAGATCAATGTCCTCATACTCAAGCTGCTGTTCATACAACATATCTTGTGTTGCAAAACCCAGTGGCCCAGCTAATACAGTGGGAGCGTCATTTGTATTCTTAACAACAATAGTCAGGCTCAATTCGTCAGACTCGCCGGATAGGTCCGTCACCCGTACCTGTACCTCATGCGTTCCTACATCACCGTTTTCAGGCGTTCCCTCCAAAACACCATCAAGGGTGAGATATAGCCAACTAGGTAGCTGAACCGCCGAAAATGTCAGCTTATCGCCATATTGAAGGTCATCATCTGCAACATGCAGTTGCAGGCTGAAGGGGCTGTCTTCGTTTGCTGAAAGATTGTCTGAAGAAGACGCAGACATCCCGGGGTCTATATTAATTATGGGTGAAGTTTCTTCAGCTATCGAAATGACAAATGAAGTCACCTTATCTATAGCGGTGCAGGATGTCAGCATCACTAACGCCAAAACACCCACTAAAATCTTTAACATCCGCATAATGCCCTCACCAGCCCTTTGCCTCTGAAATACGGAGAGATTAATGGTTTTTTTAGCAAAAGGCCAACAGTATATTATTGGAAATTAAACTCCATAAGTTTTCATTTGCTCCATATGTAGTCTTTCCGATGAGTTGTTTCAGATTGACCTAGCGCATACGCACGGTACTTCTTAGCTCAACAAACACTCATCTGCTTTCATTCTACCGTTCCTCATGTTCACTATTTAATTAACGATATTTTGCCTGTATTTGCAGTTCTTGATCTAGGCTTCTTCCTGGGTAAAAAAATGTGGTGTCCCACAGTAAGGCCTCCACACTCAACCGAGTAGCTTTCATTGTAGTTCAACCCACCTCAAATTTTTCTGCTCTTGGGTCAGGTTAATTTGCACACACTACAATATCATGCGATTTCTTGTTATGGCGTTGGGCAGGCTTTAATCTTTACCATGACATATTTACTCTATCGTCACGTTTTAAGACATGATGTTCTTGAATCCTGACTACTGGGCATGACCACCATATTTGTGAATTCACTTTTATATATTTGGCCGACCTCTGTACTAATTCATGGGCCAACAGGCAGTGTTCC
>DEBO01000131.1 GCA_002348585.1 Alphaproteobacteria bacterium UBA2954
TCTGGCTTCATCTTGGACGCGCCTGACCAGACCTTTGCCGCCGCGTGGGATAATCACATCGAGCTGTCCGGACGCGGCCAGCATTGCGCCTACAAACGCTCGGTCAGGCGAAGGGGCAGACTGTATAGCTGCTTGCGGCAGGCCAGCATCGGATAAACCTTGCTGCATCAAACCGGACAGCATCTGACTGGTGTGATAGGAATCACTTCCGCTCCGCAGAATCACCGCATTTCCTGATTTAATGCACAGGCCAGCGGCATCAACTGTAACATTTGGTCGTGCTTCATAAATGACTCCAATTACGCCAAGTGCTGTTGATATGCGGGCAATATTAAGGCCGTTTGGCCTGGTCCATCTTGCCAGCTCAACCCCCAACGGGTCGTCTAATCTTGCAATATCCTCAAGGCCAGTAGCCATTGCCTCAATCCTGTCGGCTGTTAAGGTCAGCCGATCGATAAAGGCATTTGTCAGACCTGTCTGCCGGCCATGTTCTCTATCTTTTTGGTTTGCAGTTTCTATCTGCAAGCTGTTCTGGCGGATCAGGTGGGCAGCCTGAAGAAGGGCCTGATTGCGATTTTCTACCTTTGCCCGGCCTATAACAGCCTGTGCATCGCGGGCCTGTTTAGCCATTTGGCTGATAATTGCATCTGCTTCTGACATGTCGTTCAGAGTTTTTTTTGGTTGCTGCTGATGGCCTAACATCTGTCACTTCCTTTTTCACATTTCTGTCCTATTACATCAGTATCCGGCTATTCATGGCGTAGAACAAGATCATCTGCATGGATCAGTTCAGCCCGGCATTCATACCCCAGTATCATGGCAAAGTCCTTGCTGTTATGACCTTTAAGTTTGTCAGCCTCTGCTGAAGAATGTCCAGCCAGCCCATGGCCAAATTCTGCCCCTGTTTCTGTCAGAATAACAACCAGATCGCCTCTTTCAAACTGGCCATCTATCTTTGTGATGCCGGCGGGGAGAAGTGATTTTCCCTGCCGCAGAGCGGTTTGTGCACCCTGATCAACTGAAATAGAGCCTTTTGGATCAAGTGCGCCGGCGATCCAGCTCTTTCGAGCTTTTACTAGGCTAGTCTGTGGTGTGAAAAAACTGCATTTTGCTCCAGCTATCAACGCAGACACAGGTCTGTCATCAAACCCTTTGCAAATGATCATGCCAACCCCTGCCGCAGAGGCGATTCGCGCTGCTGCTAGTTTTGTGGCCATGCCACCAGACGCAAATTCTGCGTTGGCAGTTCCACCCATAGCTAAAACTTCAGGTGTGATGTCTCTGATTTCAGGAATATGACGAGCTGTCTCTATCTGATGGGGATTGACGGTATATAATCCATCCACATCTGAAAGCAGGATCAGTAAATCTGCTGATACCATTGCCGCAACCCGGGCAGCCAGCCGGTCATTATCCCCAAACCGAATTTCATAAGTTGTGACCGTATCATTTTCGTTCACGACAGGTACAACACCCAGATCAAGAAGTGTCTGTATTGTGGCTCGGGCATTAATATGGCGCCGGCGGGTTTCTGTATCTTCCGGGGCCAGCAGGATCTGGCCCGCACGAAGACCTTCATCTGCCAGCGCCTCTGACCAGAGTTGCGCTAGCTCAACTTGACCTGTAGCCGCAGCGGCTTGTTTTTCTTCCAGACGTATGGTTTTGTTGCTCAAGCCCAGATGACGGCGGCCAAGCGCGATAGAGCCAGAGGAAATCAGGAGTACCTGGCTACCTCGCGAATGCAAGGCAGCGACATCTGCTGCTAGTGCTTTCATCCAGTCTTTTCTGGCTTCTCCACGGACAGGGTCAAACAGCAGGGCGGAGCCAATCTTAATCACGACTCGCTTGGCATTTTGAATATATTCAGGTATCAAGCCATAGCCTCCTCAACCCTTCCCATGCGGTGTCCAGGATAAGGGGTCTGCCGACTGAGCGGCCTCTGCCTTGCTATATTCGATTAGCGCCGCTATAGCTCGCAGAACAGCGGTAACGCCATCATGACTGACAGATGACATATAAAGAACGGTGCCTGCCCCGGCTGCCTGTAGTGCATCGCGCACCTCATCAAGATAATCAGCTGGGGCGGTATCACATTTTGAAAGAACCAGCACTTCAGGCTTGTCTGCCAATATATTTGCATAGGCTTCAACTTCACGCCTCACAATCTGCCAGCTTTTCACCGGATCATAGGACGACGCATCAATCAGATGAAGTAAGACGCGGCATCGTTCAACATGACCTAAGAATCTGTGGCCAATTCCTGCCCCCTTATGGGCCCCTTCAATGAGTCCGGGAATATCAGCCATTACAAATTCCCTGTCATCAATACCAACCACACCCAGATTAGGATGCAGAGTTGTAAAAGGATAATCAGCAATTTTTGGCCGGGCAGCAGAGACAACAGATAGAAACGTTGATTTGCCTGCATTGGGAAGACCAAGCAAACCAGCATCTGCGATCAACTTCAGCCGCAGCCAGACCCACATCTCACTACCTTTTTCACCCGGCTGGGCCTTGCGTGGGGCTTGATTGGTGGATGATTTGAAAAAGGCATTGCCTTTACCACCAATGCCACCAGAGGCCAGAACAATTTCCTGATCCTCTTTGGTCAGGTCGGCCAGCATGGTGTTACCATCATCTGCAATAATCTGACAGCCAACAGGCAGTTTTAGGACCACATCCTTGCCCCGCCCGCCGGACCGGTTCCGCCCGGCACCTGGAATGCCAGCTGTTGCCCTGAAATGCTGTTGATAGCGATAATCAATCAGCGTGTTCAGTCCACCAACACATTTGGCTACCACATCACCACCACGTCCTCCATCGCCGCCGTCAGGTCCGCCCATGGGCACATTGGCTTCACGCCGGAAACTGACAGATCCTGGCCCGCCATTTCCAGAACGGATAAATATTTTTGCCTGATCCAGAAATTTCATGAACTGTACCTTGTTATGAAGACTGCTCTTTACTGCAAACTTACACGGCCTATTAATAAAAAGGGGATTCGCCCAGATGCCCGGGCCATCCCCTTGATAAAATCGCTCGACAGATGTGTAAATACACCTCTGTTTCTTTCTTGCGCATCTGCTGTTATTCAGCTGCCTTTACCTGATCCTGAACAGATACAAACATGCGCTTGCCCGCTTTTTGGCGGAAGCTGACATTACCGTCGCATAAGGCGAACAGGGTGTGGTCCTTGCCCATACCAACATTTTCCCCTGGGTGAAACTTAGTGCCGCGCTGACGAACAATTATATTTCCTGCAATAACAGCTTCACCACCGAATTTCTTCACACCTAATCTACGTCCGGCTGAATCACGACCGTTTCTAGAGCTACCGCCTGCTTTTTTGTGTGCCATGCCCTGCTCTCCTCAATTTTAATCTTTTTTCTTTGCTATAACCTTTTTAGGGGCTGTAGCTTTCTTTGCAGTTGTCTTCTTCGCAGCAGCTTTTTTGACTGCTGGCTTTGCTTCTTTCTTAACGGCTGGTTTTGATTTTGCCTTGGCCGCAGTCTTTTTGGC
>DEBO01000035.1 GCA_002348585.1 Alphaproteobacteria bacterium UBA2954
TGAAAATCAAGCAGGCTGTTTCAGAAGGGTAAAATGCTCTTTTGCTTTAACTATTCGCTGTTTGCCCAGGGGGGTGGGGTTTTGGCAAAGAATGCTTTGATCCCCTTACGGGCTCCATCTGTATCCCAGATTGACGCAAGTGCGGCGATCGCTGTTTCATTCTGTGCGCTGTGATCAGGGGTGTGACTAAAGGCGGTTATCAGCGCTTTTGCCGCCGCCATAGCCTCTGGCCCAGCTTCTAATGCGGTGTTAATCTCAGCTTCCACCGCTTCATCCAGCCGGTCTATGGCAACCGCTTCTGCTACCAGCCCGCAGCGTACCGCCTCGTCAGTCTTAAACATTTTGGCAGTGATGATCAGCCGGCGAAGACCCGCTTCGCCCAATCGGCGCCAGATAAACGGGCCGATAGTTGCCGGGATCAGGCCCAGTCGCGTTTCAGAAAAACAGAATTTCGCGCTGTCTACGCTCAACGTGATATCGGCTGCACTGATCAGGCCCAAACCGCCACCAAAGCTGTTTCCTTGAACACGTATAATCACAGGTTTCGGCATGCTGTTAATGGCGGTAAGCATATCAGACAGGGTTCTGGCTTCTGCGATACGGCCCACCTTATCTTTTTGCTGCTGTTCCTGCATCCAGGTTAAATCCGCGCCTGCACAGAATATTGGCCCTTCTGAGCCGATGACTACGGCACGCACTGTCTGATCCCTGGTCAGCGCAAGGGCCGCATGATGGAGTTCACTGATCATCTGCGCATTCATCGCATGGTGCTTATCCGGCCGGTTCAGCCACAACCAGGCTACGCCACGCCTATCTTTATCTAGTTGCAGCGTCTTATAGATCATCCATTGTCCTTTCTGTTCAGGCCCATGTCTATAACAACCTGTTCCGCGCTGATAAGCTTATCTCTGTTTAGGCCAGTATGCCAGCCAGCCTGTTCCAGCGCATCGTGCAGGGCCAGCGTGTTTACATTGCCTTTGGCCCCCGGCGCATAGGGACAGCCGCCAAGCCCGGCAATTGCTGAATCAAACCGCCTCAACCCATAACCCAGCGAATGTTTCACATTGGCGATCGCCTGATGATTGGTATCATGAAAATGGCCGGCCAGCTTATCGCCTGGCAGATGCGCGCAGAGCAGGTCAAGCAAGGTGCAAATAGTGTCTTTTGTACCCTGACCTGTCGTGTCCCCCAGCGATATTTCATAACATCCCATTGCGAGAAGCTCTTCTGCCAATGTCAGCACAGGCTCAGGCGCAACCGTGCCTTCATAAGGGCAATGCACAACAACCGAAATATAGCCGCGCACTCGTATTCTTGCAGCCAAGGCTTCTGCCACAACTGGCCGGAACCTGTCCAGACTTTCACGCACGCTGCAGTTGATATTATGTTGACTAAACCCCTCCGTCGCGGCCCCAAAGACGGCCACTTCATCCACTCCTGCGGCCAGTGCTCCTGTTAGCCCGCGCTGATTGGGGGTCAGCACAATATAATCACTGTCCGAGTGGCGGGTGATCCCAGCCATCACCTCTGCTGCATCCCCTAATTGCGGCACCCATTTAGGTGAGACAAAACTTGTGGTTTCTATCAAGCCGAA
The DNA here is from genome assembly GCA_002348585.1 of Alphaproteobacteria bacterium UBA2954. Taxonomy (GTDB): domain Bacteria; phylum Pseudomonadota; class Alphaproteobacteria; order Puniceispirillales; family Puniceispirillaceae; genus JADHLI01. The sequence continues at coordinate 1,595 of DEBO01000035.1, forward strand.
CCCTGCTTCTGACAAGCTGTCTATCAAGCGGATTTTTACCTCTGTCGGGATCAGGCTCTTTTCGTTTTGCAGCCCGTCACGTGGGCCAACCTCAACTAGTTCAACGGTGTTCATGCTAAATCCTCATTCTGCTGCACGAATCTGCATAAAATCTGCCCTGTAGAGACTGACTCGCCCTTATTGACCGCGATTTTTTCAATCTGGCCGTCAGCCGGGGCGAGGACAGGCTGCTCCATCTTCATCGCTTCCAGAACTATAAGCCGGTCACCTGCAGTAACTTTGTCTCCATCCTGGGCGTTGATCTGGCTTACAGTTGCGCTCATCTGGGCGCGGATAATGCCATCAGATTGTTCTTCTGTATCCTGTTTGATTCTGTGAGCCAGATGAAAGACCCAGGTATCAGCACCGTCACTGGCCCAGATGGTCTGTCCTTTTGTGAAGGTATAAACAGTTACCTGGCCGTTCGGCCCATCCAGCTGCCAGCTTGTCAATTTATGAACGGTGCAGCGCAGCACAGCATAAGATACGGAACGCCCTTCAATTTTTAATGTGATGTCATCTGCACTTTGTATCTGCAGATCCAACCTGATTAAACCTGCTTTGGCCTCCAGTAACACAGGTAAGTTACCCGCCCCCCAGTGCCGCCATCCAGGCAGAGCTGTATCTGCCTGTAACTGGCTCATTCCAGTTGCGGCCAGAACTGCATCTGGGGGCAGGCTCTGGTCTGTTAGGTACTCCAGATTCTGATCCACAAAACTGGTTGTCATCTGCCCGTCTTTGATCGCATCATGCTGGCATAAGCGGCTTAAAAATGATAAATTGCTAGTCATGCCAATAAGACACGTCCGGCCAAGGCCACCGGCAAGCTGCTGCAGCGCTTCTTGTCTGTCTGTGCCGGTGGCGACCATTTTAGCGACCATCGGGTCATAATAGCCAGAGACCTCATCACCGCTGTCCACACCTGTATCTGTTCTGAGGCCTTCACTTTCGGGAAACATCAACTCGTCAATTTGACCAGGGCTAGGAAGGAAGTCATTTGCCGGGTCTTCAGCATAAATACGGGCCTCTACAGCATGTCCGTTCAGCTGGATATCTGACTGTTTCAAGAGTAGAGGCTCGCCAGCTGCAACGCGCAGCTGCAACGCGACCAGATCAAGTCCTGTGACCCTCTCTGTAACGGCATGTTCAACCTGCAAACGGGTATTCATTTCCATAAACCAGAACCCATCTGGGGTAAGGGTGCCGCTGCCATCAGCAATAAATTCAACTGTGCCTGCCCCTTCATAGTCGATTGCTTTTGCTGCAGTTACAGCAGCACGGGTCATCGCGGTGCGCACCTCATCCGGCATATGTGGGGCAGGGGCTTCTTCGATTACCTTCTGATGTCTTCGTTGCACAGAACAATCCCGTTCAAACAGATGCAGATGTGTGCCATGACGGTCGGAGAGCAGCTGCACCTCAATATGACGTGGGGAAGAAATATATTTTTCAATAATGACATGGCCGTCCCCAAAGGCGGATACAGCCTCCCTCACCGCACTGTCCAGAAGCGCAGCAAAAGCATCTGGGCTATCAACTTTTCGCATGCCTTTACCGCCTCCACCCGCTCGGGCTTTGATTAGCACAGGATAGCCTATCTCTTTTGCGTTTTCAGCTAGAGTATTCGGATCTTGGTCTGCCCCGTCATAGCCTGGCACGACAGGCACGCCTGCGTCTGCCATCAGCCGCTTGGCTTGATCTTTCAGTCCCATTGCCCGGATCGCCTTTGCAGGTGGCCCGACAAAGATAAATCCTGCATTGCGCACTGCATCAGCAAAAACCGGATTTTCTGATAGAAATCCATAGCCTGGATGCAAAGCATCTGCCCTGCTGTCTCGCATAGCCCGAAGAAGGGTGTCTTGGTTCAGATAAGAAGAGGCGGCATCTGCTGCGCCAATGAAGATAGCTTCATCTGCCAGACGGACATGCCGGGCCCTGCGGTCGGCTTCGGAATAGACAGCAATTGTGTGCAGTCCCATTTTCTGAGCGGTATCGATGATACGGCAGGCAATCTCTCCACGGTTGGCGATCAGGAGGCGCCTGATATTTACGGTTTTGCTCATTATCGTTTATTTTCTTTCTTTGCCAGTTGTTCTGCCCTAGAAGCGAAAAACAGGGAAGTGTGTCTGCTTTTTCGGGCCTTGAGCGGCTGCGGCCAGTGACAGGCTCAGCACGGCCCGTGTTTTGCGCGGATCAATGATGCCGTCATCCCACAGCCGGGCAGAAGCATAAAAGGGGTCAGACTGCTTGGCAAATTGCTCTAGAATGGGCTCGGTAATCGCCGCAGCTTCGTTATCTGAAAGGGTCTCCCCTTTTTTGGCCAGTGCATCACGGCGTACCCGGACCAGAACGCCGGCTGCCTGCTCACCGCCCATTACTGCAATTTTCGCATTCGGCCACATCCAGACAAAATTAGGGCTGTAGGCACGCCCGCACATGCCATAATTACCCGCCCCATAAGAGCCACCGATAATGACTGTAATTTTGGGTACAGCAGCTGTGGATACAGCCGCCACCAGCTTAGCCCCGTCCTTGGCAATGCCACCTGCCTCATAGGCTGATCCCACCATGAAGCCTGTAATATTCTGCAGGAAAATCAGAGGGATACTGCGCTGACAGCACAGCTCAATAAAATGCGCTCCTTTCTG
>DEBO01000006.1:0-14674 GCA_002348585.1 Alphaproteobacteria bacterium UBA2954
TCATTCACCGTTGGGCGTCGTCCAATATTGGTCACGCCAGTTAAGAGCTGGCGCTGCCCGTCAGCCCATTCAAGTTCTGCCGTGACAGCATACACGCCAAAGGCTGGTTCCAGACAACCGCCAAGTTCAAGGTTGGCTGTAGGGAAGTCCAGCAACCGGCCACGCTGATCTCCCATGATAATTGGTCCGGACACAGTTGGCTGACGACCAAGCATATCAGCTGCTAGACCTATCTGACCGGCTTGCAAGGCTGCCCTGATCCGCGATGACGATACAGCCATCTGTGCTGTATCGGTCAAAATTGAAATGGGGTGTACCGCAACCCCAATATCCTTGCCCATTTGTGCCAAGCTTTCCATACTGCCTGCGCGGCTCTTGCCAAATGCAAAATCACTGCCTGCAAAAAGATGCGTGACCGAAAAGGCCTTGACGAGAACTTTCTCAACAAAGGTCTCTGGAGATAACTCCTGCAGTGTTTTGTTAAAGTGAATATGAATAATAATCTCAACCCCCAAAGCTGCCAAACATGCATTTTTGCTGGTTTTAGTCTGCAGCAAGAAAGGGGCATCTGAGGGACGAAAATATTGACGTGGATGCGGTGAGAAGGTCACAACAGCCAAAGGCAGACCTGCTAGGTTTGCACAGGTTTTAGCCGCTTTGATAACTACCTGATGCCCTGTATGAACACCATCGAAATTGCCAATGGCACAAACTAGACCATGCTCAGCTACAGGCGAATCGCCATAGGTCCAGTCAATAATTTGCGTTTGGACAGGCTGACCTGACTTCATCTGCTTTGCCACTTTCTCGTCAACCGTTTTGCTGTCTCAGCTAGATAATCATAATCATGTCAATAGATATGGCACAAGATATGTATTCCAGCGTCTATTTTTAGGCAAGATGAAAAAACGTAAGCCAGAAACTAGCAAAGTTCTGATAGCCTGCTTATAATTCAAAAACTTAGGCGTGTTCCTCACCTTATTTGGTAAAAGCAGGTTGATTATTATGGACAGTTTTTCCTCATTGGAAACCTCACTGGGCGAAATGAGCGTGTTCAGTCAAGAACTATTGGCTATTGCGCTGAGCTCTAGCGTGAATATTCTAGCTGGGTTGGGCACGATCATCATAGGCTTCTGGCTGTCTAGCAAAGCGTCCAGAATAGTGCGCAAGCAAATGTCAACATTGCAGCGCGTGGATAAAACCCTGACACCCATTCTGGCCTCCATCATACGTTATGCGGGATTTATTCTTACGCTGGTGGTGGCGCTGGGTCAATTCGGGGTGCAGACAACCTCAATTATTGCGGTTCTCGGTGCTGCAGGTCTTGCGATAGGCCTTGCCCTACAGGGCACCTTATCAAATGTTGCATCTGGCATTATGTTGCTGCTGTTGCGGCCCTTTAGCGTAGGAGACTGGGTTGAAACAAACAGCATCTCAGGCACTGTAAGAGAAATCGGGCTATTTGCAACTCAGATTGATACATTCGACAATATCTATATCACCGTGCCAAACTCCTCCATATGGTCAGCAACAATTATTAATAACAGCCGCCACCAGATACGCCGAATGGATCTAGATATTGGTATTGGATATAACAGTGATCTGAATGAGGTGGAAAAGGCCTTTATAACTCTGACCAAAGACAAACGAATATTATCAGATCCTGAACCACAATTTTTAGTTGTTGATTACGCAGACAGTGCGATATTGGTGAGATTAAGGCTTTATGCTCAATATGAGGATTTCTTTGCGCTAAACTGGGATCTGAAACGCAGACTGAAGCCACTTCTTGATGCACACAATATCGAAATTCCATTTCCACAGCGCGTTGTTCATCATTTGGGGACAGACCCTAAAACGGGGTCATAGGACAATTTGATGCAATGAATAGAAATGCTGAAAGAGAAGGACACCCATTAAGTAGAGCTATGCTTGAAAGTGGTTTTGTCCAGAAACTTGCGCTTGACCGAGACGGTAACAACAGCGATGTCTTAAGTGAGGATGAGCTTATCTCCTCCCGCCAGCAATACGTCGCCGACGATTACATAGGGCCAGATATTTGGGTATTCGGCTATGGCAGTTTAATCTGGAACCCCCTTATTGCCTACGAGGAAAAACAATTTGGGCGTGTTTATGGCTTTCATAAACGGTTCTGTTTATGGACGCGCCTAGGCAGAGGCAGCCCCGACGATCCAGGACTTGTGCTTGCCCTTGACAGAGGTGGGTCAGTCAGGGGTTTTGTCTTCCGCATAGCCTCTAAACGCGCAGCACAGGAGATGGATATCCTCTGGCAACGTGAAATGATCAATAATTCCTACAATCCAAAATGGGTGAGTGTTCACACTAGTTGTGGTGTGAAAAAAGCACTCAGCTTTGTTATCCGCAGAAATAGTCCAAGCTATGCTGACCGCATGCCAGATGAAAATATTGCAGAAATAATCGCGAGAACAACTGGCTTTCTCGGACCTTGTTGCGAGTATCTATTTGAAACGGCCAAAGCCCTAACGGAAGCAGGCATACAAGACGACACACTTGACCGCCTGGTTCGAATGGTCAAAAAATACAGGAAGAAATGCTAACTACTTCTCTCTAGATTAATTTTATCCTGGCCACGAACCGCCAAGCGCTTTGGTCATGTCAAGTGAAACACGCTTTACGACCTGTCCAAACGAGACCATATGTTGATCTGAAATCCGCACAGATGGCCCACTTACGGACAGGGCTCCAACAACTTCCGACTTCGGCCCGAATAACGGCGCACTAACACAACGTAAGCCATCTGAGTGTTCTTCGTCATCAATGGCAAACTGACGTTTCCGAGTATCGTCAAGATCTTTCCACAGGCTCGTTGATGTTATGTGGCTCTTTCGAGTAAGTTGTGATATGCCCGCTTTTGCAATCATCCGTTCCGCCTTTTGACGAGGCATAAAGGCTAGGCAGACCTTGCCGACAGCCGAACAAGTTAGTGGTGCTTTTGCCCCTGGACGGGCTAGAGCGCGCATTAACTCTGGACATTCGGTCTGAGCCAAATAAACGAGTTCATCATTTTCGACCAACGCAAGATTAGATGTTTCTCCTGTCTCTTGCATTAGAAAACGCAAGTAAGGGCGTGCCATATAACATATGTCACGGGCTCGCAAATAGGACGATCCAACATTGAAGCTCTGCACGCCGATAAGCCATCGCCCATCCTCAAAGCGAACAAACTGGTCGAGTTGAAGCGTGGTCAGCAGTCTGTGGGCTGTAGAAGGAGCCAACTTTACTCGCCGTGCGAGTTCGGAAAGATTTAAACCTTCCGGTTCTTCGGAAAGTTTAATCAGTAAACTCAATGCACGTGAGACAGACTGGGTATGACCACTTCTTTTTTCTAATAAGTCATCAGGCATTAATGTGACCTCCACATTAATAGCCAATCCCAAATTATATATTGACGCATTTAATCTGATTTTGCAAGGAACATACAAAATTTATTCAATTTTTCCTTGAAAAATTTATTCAACAATCTGAAATATTTTAATATTTTCGAGGAAAGACAAAGTGACGCAGGTAGGTCTGAAGTCAGCTTTTGTGATAAAAAATGTGAAAAATTAAATTAATAAACCACCAACACTAATAATTGAACTTCCTTTACTTTACTGAATTCACCTAGTGCTGAACGAATTAGTGTATTTAATTTTCTAAGAATTTACTTGTTTCTGCACATTTTTCTTTGGTTTACCAACTCTTAATAATGCAAACACTGGATCCATTTTGGACAGTATATCATCACTCAAATGACATTTTATCTGATAGCCGCCATCCAATTTGCGTATTGGCGGAACTTAAGTTTCACAAAATTTACTTCCAGCTTTTTCTTTCCAGCTACAGCGTGTCTGAAAAGGACAACCGGAGGGTGGACTAATAGCAGAAAGAATGTCCCCCTCCAATATTATCCGTTTTCTTTTAACGCTTGTATCGGCTATCGGAACTGCAGATAAAAGGGCTTCTGTTTAGGGGTCATAAGGCGGGGCAAACACATTATCTGTTGAGCCAGTCTCGACAATGTGGACCAAATACATTTCTGCCACTCGGTCAGATATATAGCGCACGATAGACAAATCATTACTTATAAAGAGAAGAGTTGTGCGCGAACGTTTTTAAATCTCCATAAGCAATTCTGTCACGACAGCCTGCACAGATACGTCTAGCGCAGACACTGGTTCGTCTTCTATAATGACCCGCGCATTGCCCGCAAATGATCTTGCAATTCCAACTCTCTGTTTCTGACCACCAGAAAGCTGGCGCGGCATACGATCAGAAAATTCACGCGGGAGTTGCACCGGGTTGAACCACACAAGAATAATCCATTACAGCTGGAATTTCACTTAAACGGGTAAAAAAAGATATTGAAAGATTGTCAATCTCCAGGATGGGCGTTTGGGTATCTTTTTTCATAGGCATAGCCGGCTCTAATCTTTCAACGATTCTTCACGTAAGCCATCTGCAAGCAGATTTAGCCCAAGAACTAGAGACATCAGAGCAAAAGCTGGCGGCAAAGCTGGATGCGGATAAATAGATAATAACTTACGCCCATCATTTATCGTTGATCCCCAATCCGGGCTTTCCGGGCTAACGCCAAGACCAAAAAATCCTAGCGTTCCAAGCAAGATAGTTGTGTAACCAATGCGCAGACAAAAATCGACAATCAGTGGGCCACGTGCATTTGGCAGGATTTCCCAGAGCATAATGTACCATGCCCCCTCGCCTCGAGTCTGCGCGGCTGCAACGTAATCACGGGTTTGAATGTCCATCGTGATGCCACGCACTATACGAAACACGGTTGGCGAGTTCACAAAAACGACCGATACAAATACGTTAAGCAAATTGGGGTCCATATAAAAAACTCCAAGAGGATCGGAATTAAAAGCGAGACCTGAATATGCCCATAAACAAAAAATTAAAGTAATACCGCAGTATAAATTGCGCTTTGCTGGCTCCGTGTAATAACGAGAATGGAAAAGCATCATCAAAAACACAATTGGAAATAGAAAAAGAAAAGCAGCCAAAATCATAGGGATGCCCGTTACACGAATTTCCGGCGTTACCAACAAATAGAAAAGAAGAATCACCGGAAAAGCTAAAACCAGATTCGCTAGAAATGATAGGATCGTGTCTAGTCGCTTTCCAAAATAACCCGCAGGCAAGCCTAGCGTAATACCTACCATGAAGGCGAAAAGGGTTGCTGCTGGAGCGATTGACAAAACAAACCTCGCCCCCATCACCATTCGGCTAAAAATATCTCGAGCCAGATTATCCCCACCTAACAAATAAAACGCATTCTCTTGTCCACGAACAGGTGTACCCGGGAGCTTATTTTTCATTCCAGAGACTTGAGCAAGCGGGTCGTGAGTGATGATCATATCAGCAAATATTGCAGTCAATACCCAAAATAAAACAATGAATAATCCAATCATCCCAATAGGACTGTCGAATAAGCGGCCATATAAACCAAGCTTCCGCTTAAAAAGCACAGATAATAGAAATATCATTACCAGAGCAATCCAAACAGGCATAAGTTGAACAAACATCTGTCCAAAAATTTCAAACCAACTTAGTGGCGCCATTTTTGGTTATCTCCTTTTTCTAATTTACCCTGATTTTAGGGTTTAAGTACACGTACCCTATGTCAGAAATTAGTTGGGTAATTAGCACCACCAATACAGCGGCGATGGAGCATGATAAGAGTAATTCGATGTCGTTATTGCCAGCTGCTTGAACTAACGTCCAGCCAAACCCTTTGTAATTGAACAGAGTTTCAACAATAACTACCCCTGTCAGAAGCCAAGGAAATTGCAACATAATCACAGTGAACGGAGCTATGAGAGCATTGCGCAACGCATGTTTTAAAACAATATTTTTGAAAGTTACTCCTTTGAGACGAGCCGTCCGAATATACTGCGCTGTCATTACTTCAGCCATAGAGGCACGAGTCATTCTAGCTATATAGCCCATACCATAAAGCGCCATTGTCATTACAGGCAGAGTAAAGTTATTGAATGTTATGCCATCCATTGCTGTTGTAGCAGAACCATTTAACCATTTTAAACCTACTGCAGAGCTTGAAAAAATAACTATGAAAACCACTCCAGAAACATATTCTGGAGTGGCGGTTGTTATAATTGAAAGGGTTGAAAGAGAGCGGTCAGTTCGAGTCCCCTCACGCATTCCTGCTATCACTCCAACTAAAAGTGCCGAAGGCACCATCACCAACATTACCCAAAACATAAGCTTGCCGGTTAGCAATAACCTTTTGCCAATGATTTCCTCTACTTTTCCCTGAAACAGTGACGTGTAACCTAATTTTCCTTGCAGTAAGCCACAGTAATTAGGTACATGCCCGAAGTCTCTTTTAAGGTAAGCACATTTGCCAATTACTTTGCCATCATCCGCAGTGCTCTGCCATCCGGGTACAACACCCAACCATTCTCCGTATCTAAAGAAAAGGTTTCGGTCATAACCGTTGCGTGCCAACCAGCTAACCACTTGGTCATCGGTCATGCGATTATTCGCCTGTGTCTTAGCCAACTTTTCAAGGTTTGGTTGTAAATTTGTTAAAAAGAAAACAACAAAAGTTAGGCACAGGGATGTAAGCGCCATTAACCCAATTCGTTTAGTAAGGAACAAAAACATTCACATGTTTCCATAAACAAACGCCGCATCCCAAAACTTTTAGGGATGCGGCATGAATTTTTAAGAACCCACTTTAGGCGTTGAAGCCCATATACTGAAAGCGATTTTCAAAAGTTGGGTGCATATCTGATTGCCCAACCAGCGACTTACGCTTGTGACGGAAGATTGAACGCCAGTAAGGTTGAATTATCACGCCCTCATCCTGCATTATTTGCTGAATACGCTCCATTATAACTCTACGTTCATCAGCATTAGCGGTTGCAAGCGCCTTTGACAGCAACTCATCAAACTCAGCGTTATTAAAGGCAGCTTCATTCCAAGCTTCACCGGACCGGTAGGCTAGCGCAAGCACCTGCACACCTAAAGGACGTTGGTTCCAGTTTGTGGATGAAAAAGGATATTTAGCCCAATCATTCCAGAATGTGGAGCCTGGTAAAATAGTCCGCTTTACCTTAATTCCTGCATCACGCAACTGCTGTGCGACTGCATCGGTAGTATTTTTGCGCCAATCATCATCGATCGATATGATTTCATGTTCGAAATCGCCCATACCCTCTGCATCCATCATCGCCTTTGCTGCTGACGGATCTACTTTTTGAGGCGGAAGTTTTGCATATTCTGGGTGAATTGGACATACGTGATGGTTTTCAGCAGGTTCCCCAAGCCCAGCATAACCAAGCTCCAAACAAACTGAATTATCCACTGCCATTGCCAAAGCACGCCTCACGTTCTTATTCGCATAAGGCTTCATACCATTAACTTCAGCCTCCTGATTGGTTCTTATTACAATTGTAGACGCGGTTACAACCTGAGACTTTTCAAAGGAACCAAGAGAATCCATTAACTCAACATAATCACCAGTTGTTTGATGAAGCATATCAACTTCACCGGCTTCAATCGCTGCAACAAATGCCGTTGGGTCAGTGCCATAATCGACAATCTCGATTCGGTTTAGGAAACCGCCGTTCTTTGCATTCCACCAGGTGTGGCCTGCATTACGAACCAAAACAGCCTTGACGCCAACTTCATGGCTCTCAAACGTATATGCGCCCGTGCCAATTGGGTTATTAGTAAGCATTTCAGCAGAATTATCATAAGATGAGTGAACAATAGCTGCTGGGTAGTCTCCTGCGCCAACGATGATAGTAATATCCGGACGTGGCAGTTTCAGTATGACTGTGTGGCTGTCTGCAACAACAATTGCGCCTTCAATAGCCTTATTGGTATTTGGATCAATCAAGGTTGCCATCCGGCCTGCCATTGAGTTGCCCTCAACGGACTTGTCACACCAACGTTCAAAATTGTTTGCAACATCTGATGCAGTGAAATCATCACCGTTATTCCACTTAACACCCTTCCTAACATTGAGAGTGTACTGAGTTGCATCAGCATTCACTTCCCAACTTTCGAGAAGCTGCCCCACCACACTTCCATCGGGCTCCAGATGAACCAGATACTCCAAAAATCCCCTGCAGGCATTGGCAATCTCTGACCAATCCCAGGTGCGAGGGTCTTTCAAAGGCCGCACCTCCATCTGACAGCGAAGTGTGCCACCCATTTTTGGCGGGTTTGTCCAGCTGACTGATGCTTCAGCTGAATTTTGACCTATCAAGGCATATGCGGTCGCTGCTGAAACTCCGAGCGCAGTTGCGCGAACCAAAAATTCTCTGCGAGAAAGTTGACCATCTGCATATTCTTTTGCATACATATGTGCCTTTTCATGAACGGGTTTCCCGTTGATTTTATCAAAAAACATTTTCTAATCCTCCCTTTGAACAATAGCGTTTATTTTCTCTATGTTCGTATACTATTTTTTCAGGCTGCTCTCACTGATGAGAAAACTGAACTTCTTGACCTTACATTATTTACAGATGCTAGCAAGACGCTTGAGCCATTTAATCACACTAATTAGAACATATATGTCGGAATTACGACAAATTATTTTTTCAAAAGATGTCTCCAGTCCAAGATGATCGACAGGAGATTAAATTAAAATCCAACTTGCTTACAGCTAGGCAATAACCTTCATTACTTATTTTGGTATGATAGCAAGTGAAGCAATCTAAAGTTCGTTTGTACCAATCTCTTCTTTTCGGCAGTGCACATATTCTTCCAAAGCCTCAATTCTATCCTGAGACATATTTGGTAGTTGAAAACCTTCAAGCATTTGCTGCCACACAGATGTCGCTCTGTCTTCTGCTCTTTGGCTACCAGCAGATTCCCATGCCTCATGATTAGTCCAATCAGATAGAAAAGGCGGGTAAAAGGCATCGCGATAACGGCTCATGGTGTGCTCAGAGCCAAAAAAATGCCCTCCGGGCAAAACATTTTCTTGAGCGGACAAGCCCAAATCGTCATCACTAAATGTCACTGACTGTAGAAGAGAAGACATCGCTTGCAACATCTCACAATCCACCACTAATTTTTCGTAAGAAGCAACCAACCCTCCTTCGCCCCAACCAGCAGCATGGTATATCAAATTACCATGGCCTGATACTGCTCCCCAAAGTGCCATTTGAGTTTCCCATACTGCTTGAGCATCTACCGCGTTAGAGGCTGAACATGCGCTTGTGCGATATGGCAAATTATATCTTCTGGCTAATTGGCCGCCGGCCATGTTGGCGCGTGTGTTTTCGGGTGTTCCAAATGCGGGGGAACCCGATTTCATATCCACATTACTTGTAAAACCCCCATAAACAACTGGCGCGCCCTTACGTACAATCTGAGTTAAACAAATTCCAAAAATTGCTTCTGCATTTTGTTGAGCAAGGGCACCAGCCAAGGTAATGGGAGCCATTGCCCCCATCAGCGTAAAAGGTGTAACCACCACTGCCTGGCCTAACTCTGCCAAAGTTATCAAAGCTTCCGCCATCTCAATGTCAAATTTGCGGGGACTATTTATGTTAACATTAGAGATGCAACTGGGTGAAAGCGCTAATTCCTCAATATTCAAACCCCGCGCAATAGCCAGCATGTTTGCAGTATCACGTACACGAGTTTCGCCAATTGACATAGACAAGAAAATCTTATCCGAATAGGTCAGATTTACGAATGTTGTATCGAGATGTCGCGTGTTCACTGGCAGATCATTCGGAGATAAAGTTTGATTGCCAAAAAAATGAATTACGTTGAAGGATTGCCCTAACTTTATTAAGTTTTTGTAATCTTCAAAATTTCCTGGCCTGCGGCCATGCAGCGCGCAACTAACATTTGGCGCTCCAGAAACCATGCCGAAATGGATGTTATTTTTGCCTATATTCAGCGCACGCTCGGAGTTGGTTGGAGTAAGAATAAATTCACTTGGCGCTGTCTCAAGCAACGAAATAACTAAATCCTGAGGCAATCTTACAATTTGGCTGGCTTCGTCAACTTCTGCTCCTGCATTTTTGTAAAACTGACGCGCACGATGGCTGTTCACCTCAATACCAGTCTGTTCCAATATAATCATGGATGCGCGGTGAATTGATTCTAACTGGTCTGCGTTTAAAGGCTCCAATGGCACAAAAGGGTTTTGAGTAAAGAAAAAGGGCTGCTGCAACACCTTCTCCTCATTCTCCTCTCTTTTTTGGCGTCCCTTTCTTGCTCCTCGTCGAACCATAGTTTTGACCTTCAGGAAAATGACTGTAAATTTTGAGCTACAATTCTTAATTCTCACTTTTATGGTGCCTCCAGGACACCTTTTAAATAACATTTACCCGCCATAAATATTCTAATTACGACATAATAAAGTTTTTAGTTTGATGCTTGGAAAGTCAATTATTTAAATCATGTATTGAGAAGGTAATCATTTGTAATGACCGAGACGTCAGAATATACAAATCTACATCAGATAATTGCCAAAAACACATGACTGGTGTTATAGACCAATTCTGACTCTAAAATTCGTTAATTGGGAGTATGGTGAAATTGGTAAACACGCTGGATTCAAAATCCAGTGCCGCAAGGCTTCTCGGTTCAAGTCCGAGTACTCCCACCATTCTATCATTCTGTCATTTTGAATAAAACAAAGAGAAAAACCAAGTTAATTTGTTATGATTAATCATCAAGCCCTAACGAGCTTTATAAAAGTTCATGCAGGCACCACAAAGGCGCGACTTGGGCTCTACTGCCTTACTGCATTGGAAAGTATCTTGTTTCCTATTCCTGTTGATCCGCTGCTAGCTGCTTGTGTCTTTGCACGGAGCGATAAATGGATAACTATTGCCGTTTTAACAGCATTCTGGTCTGTGGTAGGTGGAGGTATTGGTTGGTATCTAGGATTTGCTGTACAGGGATTTGTTTCGGACATGCTTCAGCTTTTGCCAGACCAAATTGCCGGCCCAGAAAAATTTTCTGCTGTTTCAGCAGCATTTAACAAATTCGGAATATTTCTGGTTTTGATCGGGGCATTTACCCCTTTACCTTATAAGGTCATAGCGGTCAGTGCTGGCCTTTTTGGCTATGCCCTGCTGCCCTTTATTTTATTTTCACTGCTTGGCCGTGGCGTGCGGTTTTTACTAGTTGCTGGCCTCGTATCTTATCGTCATAATTTCAAGTTGGTTCTTGGTTTCTTGTCTGCGCTGTTTATGCTAATTGGGTCCGGAATGTGGTTGGTATCCTGAGTCATGTTTGAGCTGTTTTCCAAACAACAAATTTTATTTTTGTGTGGCTTAGCCTCAGCAGCATTGTTGACAGCCGCATTTGGGTTTGAATATTTGGGTGGTTTTGCTCCTTGTGAACTATGCTTATGGCAACGTTGGCCACATGCTGGTGTGATCGTTTTCTGTCTGATGGGGACGACAGGTGTGCTGCGCTCGGGATCAGCTTTTTTGATGATCGCACTTTGCGCAGTGTTTACAGCTGTTATTGCAGGTTATCATGTGGGTGTAGAACAGCAGCTCTGGAGAGGTCCAACAAGCTGCTCTGGGGCATCAACCGCCATGAGTGCTTCTGATTTACTTGACAGTCTTCTAGCTACGCCAGTTGTCAGATGTGATGAAATTGCGTGGTCCTTTGCTAACATATCAATGGCAGGTTGGAACATGCTGTTCAGTAGCGGTCTAGCTTGTTTTGCACTTCTAGCCTACCGCAAAACCGGGTAAAGCATTCGGCCGTGAGTACGCCACCTTGTCCCAGTTTCTTAAAACATTCAGGCTCTACCATGTTTTTGTAGCATAGATAAATGGATTTTACCGCAGAAAGTAAATTCGTCATGACTGAACAAAGTCTGCCAAAAGCAAATCAAAGACTGGCCGAACATCTTCGTGTAAATCATGCTGATGAACGGGCTGCGCAGACGATTTATAAAGGCCAGCATGCTGTATTGAGAGGGCATCCACAGGCAGGTGAAATCCAGCATATGATGGAACAAGAACATCTGGATACGTTTGATACGCTGTTGAATGACTATAAAGTCAGACCATCCCTGTTTGATCCATTATGGGGGGCTGCCGGCTTCATGCTGGGCGCAGCAACGGCAGCTTTAGGCCCGAAGACCACCTTGGCCTGCACAATCGCTGTTTAAGAGGTAATTGGTAGACATTATGACCGTCAAGTGCAGGACCTGAATAACCGTCATGAAGAACCAGAACTTGTGAAAACATTAGTTAGGTTTAGAGATGAAGAGCTGGAACACTTAGATATTGCTGATGAACATGACGGAAGACAGGCCCCTGCATATGGTCTGATGAAAGCAATTATTCAAACCGGATGTAAGACAGCGATCAAAATTGCTAAAAAAATCTAATTCAGCGTATCTGCTCTAATGCTTTTTTCGTCCTCATAGGGCAAATCCAGCACATCCTCCAGCAATTCACTATCCCAATACAAATAGTCGCGCCAGCTATGATGGAGATAGTTTGGAGGATAAGCCCGTCCATTGTCCTGCAGCTGCCAGACAGTTGGTGCAGCAGGTTTTTTTAGCGGATGCATGTTGCATTTCAAAGGCATTTTATTGGCTTTTTTCAAATTACATGGACTACAGGCAGCCACCACATTATCCCAACGCGACCGCCCGCCTTTTGAGCGCGGTGTGACATGATCAAAGGTCAGGTCACTTGCAGGCAGTTTGGTATCACAATACTGGCAGGTAAATTTATCACGCAGAAATACATTAAAGCGGGTGAAAGCGGGTGTCCGACCTTGAGGGATATATTCTTTTAAGGCAAGCACAGATGGTAAGGGCATTGTCAAAGACGGCGAGCTAACCATTTCCTCATACTCAGATATAATCGTCACCCGTTCCAAAAACACAGCCTTTATGCTGTCTTGCCATGACCAGAGTGACAACGGGAAATAGCTGAGTGGCCGAAAATCAGCATTCAAAACGAGAGCGGGCGGATGCATACCAGCGTTCATGAGTTAACTGCTCACCTGATCGGTTAAAATCTTACCGGGAATAGTCAAACATGATGTTTAACAGGTGACAAGAGAAAATCCCGTTTTTATTACTAGATATAGACAATTAGCTTGATACCTTCCCCAAAATGTTGCAGCGTTTGTGTGGATAGCACATTGAGATATTGGATGAGTAAAAGCGGCTCATTTGCCTGTTCATAGACTGGCAATAAAGCGGGCAAGAGCATCAATCGTCTCTGGGTCAATGCCATGCGACATATGCTCACGGTGCAAGGTTTGGGGTGCCAGACCTACCTTTTTCAAATCAGCTTCAGCCTGTGTTATGCATGCAAACGGCACGACTGGATCAAGCACACCATGGGCCAGAAACACAGGCAGGCCTGTGGGCTGATGACAGGTTTGTTCTGAGGTCAGCCATGCCCCAGACAGACAGAATAATCCAGCCAGGGGTTTTTCGTAGCTAACTCCAGCTGTGAGCGATACCATGCCACCTTGCGAGAAGCCCCCCAAAATAATCTGATCTGAGGCATACCCAATCCGCATAGACAGAGCGTCTAGCATAGCCGCAATAAATTCTGCTGTCTGCAAACAAGCTGATGCATTCCGCCCAATGCCGGATGCAGGGTCGGATAGCTCAAACCATTGTCGCCCAAAAGGGTTTGCAGAACATATATTAGGAGCATCCGGAACAAATACAGCACCACCAAACGAACTGTGATTGGCAGATGAAATATCTTCAGAAGCGTCAGATGCCAGACTCAATAAAGACGGCGCTAGTGGGGCCAGATCGCTGCCATCCGCCCCCCAACCATGCAGTAGTATAACCAGCCGTGCAACTTTTCTAAAATTGACACTCTGGTCAAGCTGCCCTACAGAGTGCACTTCAGGTTGATATAATTGTCCGGATAAAATTCCATATTCATTCAAGTCCAGCGTCAAAGGCGTAAATGTCATTTCAGGGGTTTCCTTATTTTTTGGAGCAGGACTTTTAGTTGACTTCAGCTGTCCTTTTCAAGTCCACCGTGTTGTTCTTGTACTAGTAAAGTGTTTGGTTATAATTCATCCGGCAGTTGGATAAGTATACCACAGTCAGAAAGAGGAATACCAACATGTCCGCTCATCCTGAACTCAATGCGAAAAAAAAACCCGCGCCTCGACCGATGCGTACACGTTTTGCCCCGAGCCCTACAGGCGAGTTGCATTTAGGCCATGCTTATTCTGCATTGACCGCTTGGAAGGCTACAGGACAGTCTGCAGAACTGTTTTGTTTGCGAATTGACGACCTTGACCACACGCGATGCCGCCCAGCCTATAACAAACAGATAGAGGATGATTTAAGCTGGCTTGGCCTGCAATGGGCGGAGACGCCTCTGGTTCAGTCAAAAAGACTTCAGCGCTATGCGGAGGCGCTTGAAAAACTGAAAGCAGATAAGCTTTTATATCCTTGTTATTTGACCAGACGTGAGGTCAACTCACTGCTCAGCGCACCACATGATAGATTGGAACAAGCACCAGCGCCATCTACAAGAGAGTTGCTATCACAAGCAGAGCAGCATCAACGGGAGATAAATGGACATATGGCCGCCTGGCGTCTTGATTGCAAAGCCGCTTTGGCCCGCACGGGCACATTAATCTGGCAGGACTATGCCGGAACATCACACCAAGTAGG
>DEBO01000006.1:15071-18362 GCA_002348585.1 Alphaproteobacteria bacterium UBA2954
GCGTCTTATCATTTGAGTGTTGTATTAGATGACGCCGATAGTCAGGTTGAGTTAGTTGTAAGAGGTGCGGACCTTGAATCTTCAACTCCACTTCACAGGCTGCTACAAGAGCTTTTGGGCTTGCCAAGCCCAGTTTATCTTCATCATCCACTTGTGTGTGATAAAAACGGCAAACGTCTGTCCAAACGCGATCATGGCACTAGTCTTACCGCCCTCAGGGCGGCAGGTTTCAGTCCTGCAGATGTGATCGCAATGATGCCTGATTTCATTGTTTAGCCAACATTCCCAACTTACTGTCTTATTTCTGACTTTTGTTCTGTTTGCGAAACCTTTTATTTTTATTTTGGAAGGTTTAACTTTTGCTTAAAATTCGCCACGCGGAGTTAGCCAGACTAAACACGCAATCAACATCATAGGCAAAAGGCATAGAAGAACCAGACCTGACCAACCAATAAATGAATGAAGGGCGCCAGCGCTCAAAGAGGCAACCGCAACCGCAGCGAATATAATTAAATCCGCAATCCCCTGAACCCGACTCCGTTCCGCAGGTTCAGCAAGGCGTGCAATTAACGTGCTTCCCGAAACATAAAGAAAATTCCAACCAAGTCCGAGCAAGAATAAAGCCGTGAAATAATGCCAGAATGCCGTGCCTGATAACGCTACAAATATACAGATTGCATACATTAATAGACCAGCGGCCATAATGTGTTTGACACCAAAATGAGAAATCAGGTGGCCAGTGACAAAAGATGGAGCAAACATCGCGATCACATGCCATTGAATCACTCGTGCATTTTCTACTACATCTAAATGGCTGACATTTACAATCTGTAATGGTGTGGCCGTCATCAAAAATGACATTACAGCATAACCAAGCGCGGCAGCGAAAAGCCCAACACGAAAACCGGACATTGAAATGAATATCGCCAAAGACCGTCCTTGCGATTGGTCACGCGGAGGCTTTGGGCTATCCATTCCCAGCAAAGCAATAAATGCAAGCAGATGCACAGCACCAGCCACTAGAAACGCGCCTGCATATCGTGCACCGTCGATAGCATCCACAAAACGATAAGCAATTTCTGGCCCTATCATAGCGGCTGCCAATCCGCCCAGCAAAACAAAGCTGATCGCCTTTGGTTTCATATGATCAGGAAGCCCATCTGCTGCGGCATAGCGATAGAATTGCGCAATGCCATGCGAACAACCCAGTAACATAGACCCAAGTACAAACAGGCTGAAGTGGCCAGTCATTATCGCAGCAGTCTGTGTGAGGGTAGCCAAAACAGAAATAAAAACACCTGACAGAAATATTGGCTGCCTGCCAAATCGCCCCATCAATAATGAGGCAGGAAGCGTGGCAAACATGACAGCTAGAAACTGCAGAGATAGAGGGAGCGTTGCTAACCATAATTCAGGAGCGAGAATAGCCCCAGCTAAACCAGTATTGATTATATTGACATTCATCACTGTCATTGACAGACCCTGTGCAGCTGTCATGCGCCAGATATTAGCAGGCATATTTATCAGTGAACCAGACATGCTACAATTTCTCTTTCCGAGACTAAGCCATCAAGAATAAAGCGGACTAGATAAAACCGAAGGCTTCAGCAAACAGTTGCAGAAAAGGCAGTCATAGGAGCAGTGTCTGCGCTGGCAAACTCAGGCCACTCCAACACAGCTGCATTGAACCACAACTGCCTAAGCGTCAGTGGTAGCAGAGGAATATCTACAGGTCACTCTATAATAATACCTTTTTAGAACAAAACCCGGTGAAGTTGAAGACAGCCAGTTTAACAGTATCGTAGCAAAAGCTGAAATAATGGGCCGAGAACTGGCAACCAAGCTAGGTGACCAGATAAATATTTACCCGGTAAAGGCTATTCAGTCACTGTAAATCTGAAAAATAAAGCCTTTCAGATTGGCACTCTTACAGTCAGCCTGCTTGATGATGCAGCAAAGATCGTTACTAAAACGCTCGGCGCGGACAGATTTCGTGTTGTTGGCTCAGGTAAGATTAATAGGATTATTTATTATATCCGGCGAGGTCAGATTGCGCCCTAGACCAAATGGGTGAAAATAAATTTCCTAGAAATATCCGCAGAAACTGTTGTGCCTTCGGCGGAGCTGCGGCCAATGAAGCCGCCTATTGGCCCTGGCTGGAAGTGCGGCGTTTATTACGATATAGGGTATGGCCATTTGGGCTACACCCTTCCCTGCATTTCAGCTTAGCTGGTTGGCGATATCATTCAGAGCTTGCATAATCAGTGTCTGGACGGATAACAGAGAATCGGTCAACCAATAATTATTGAGTTGAAAAGCCAGTTGACAGGCCACCACATACATTCAGACATTGGCCAGTAACATATCCGGCCTTGTCATCCAGCAGAAAGCTAGCGGCATTCGCAATATCATCTGGCTGACCAACACGCCTAAGAGGAATTGATGATTCAATTTTTATGCGAGCTGGGCTACCAACAGGCTGACCGTGTTCAAATAAATCAGTAGCAATCGGCCCTGGCGCAATTACATTCACAGTCACCTGGTGAGGCGCAAGTTCAAGTGCCAGTGTGCGGCCAAGGCCTGTAATCCCTGCTTTCGATGCCCCATATAAAACCCTGTTCTCCTTGCCTAATGCTGCACGCGAACCTATCAAAACGATGCGTCCAAATTTTTCATCTTTCCAGATAGGCAGCAACAGATGAGCTGTTTCCATGAGGCTGAACAGGTTAATTCGCATCAGCCGGTCAAAATCAGCTGAGTCAACATCTTCTAAACGACCACTAATAAGAACCCCAGCATTACCCACAAAACGGCAGGGCCGATGTTTGGTCACAATTTCTTGTAGCTTAGCTTTCGAGCTAGAATTTGCTAAATCCACTCCGTAATGTGGCCAAGGCAAGTCCTTGCGAGCCGTGGTAGATAGACCAATTACCTCAAGCCCATCTTCAAGACAACGTAGTGCAATTGCCCTACCAATACCTCGACTAGCGCCAGTCACTAAAACTGTTTCCTGTGCCATAAAATTAGCTTTCGTTCAGGATTAGGACAACAGATAACGAGAAGCTGTTATCCTCTAACTTGGTTTTCAACCTGAACAGTTTACCGCAGCGCATACTGCAGTAAAGCAAAACATTAGACAGCCTACTTCAGCAAACAGTCCTTAAGTGATTTTGCCATATTCCGAATTAGCGTGAAATACAGCTCGGGACCATCTTTAATATTAGTTCCTAATGGGTCGAGGACCCCGGTGCCTGCGTCTGTGTTTTCAGTAATAGTTTTCACCAACTTCGG
>DEBO01000091.1 GCA_002348585.1 Alphaproteobacteria bacterium UBA2954
CGCCTGCATGAATTTTGTCCAGTGCAGCGGCTTGTTTTACAGGCGGGACTGTGAACTGTGCCGTCATCCCAATAACCAAACTAATTAATGCTGACAGATAGCTAAGATGGCATGGGATTGATCTCAACAGATCAGAAACAGTAAATGATAAAGGCAGGCGCATAGGATAAAAGTACAATTTTCTGGGATAAGTCAAATGCTGAATTTTGCGACAAACTATATTTCTGTTAGATTTGCACAGGCGATGAATGTCATCGACACTTTAGCTTTTTTATGGTCAAAAGAATACCGTAAATTCACACATCAGATATGTCATCTTTAGGAGATTTGGCAAAAATGAAACCAAAGGTCATTTTAACTCGAAAACTTTCTGACAGTGTTGAAACGCGGATGCGTGAATTATTCGATGCTGAATTGAGTTCTGATGATCAGCCGTTGTCTGCCGAACAGCTGGTTGAGGTGATGCAGCGTGCTGATGTTCTGGTACCAACAGTCACGGATAAAATAGACGCTGGGATGCTGGAGCAGGCAGGTGCGAACCTGAAATTGATTGCTTCTTTTGGAACAGGTGTTGACCATATTGATTTGCATGCGGCAAAGGCAAAAGGGGTAACGGTGACAAACACGCCGGGGGTTCTTACCGAAGATACAGCTGATGTGGCAATGGCGTTGATTCTGTCTGTGCCCCGTAGGATAATGGAAGGGGATGTTCGTGCCCGTTCTGGTGAATGGACAGGCTGGTCGCCAACTGACATGCTGGGCCACCGTATAAACGGGAAACGTCTGGGGATCATCGGCATGGGCCAGATTGGTCAGGCAATTGCCCGCCGAGCACGTGGCTTTGGAATGTCAATTCACTACCACAACCGCAAAGCCGTCCATCCATCAATAGAAGCAGATCTAGAAGCGACATTTTGGGAAGATTTGGATGAAATGTTGCGGCGGATGGATATTGTATCTGTGAATTGCCCATCAACAGGAGCAACAGAAGGTCTGTTATCCGCTGAACGTCTGGCACTGATGCCAAACCATGCTTATCTGGTGAATACAGCTAGAGGTGAGATCGTAGATGAGGCCGCCTTAGCTGAAATTTTGAAAACTGGCGGTATTGCAGGGGCTGGTCTAGATGTTTATCAAAACGAACCGTACATTCCGGATACGCTGAAGGACCTGAAGAATGTCGTTCTACTGCCGCATATTGGTTCAGCAACCATTGAAGGCCGCCATGCTATGGGTGACAAGGTTATTATCAACATACAGGCCTTCCTAGATGGACACACACCACCTGACAGGGTTGTTGCGGCAATGGTATCCTGACATGCTTTTAATAAAGTGATGCTATTTCAGCCTTTGCCGCATACAGGGCATGCCGGATCAGCTGATACACTGATTTCCGTGAAGCGGGCAGACAAACCATCATATAATAGTAATCTGCCTATTAGGGCGGTACCTGTTTGGGTAAGTAATTTTATTGCTTCTGCTGTCTGCAGTGCTCCCATAATCAATGTTGTTGATCCAAGCACACCAGCAACAGAACAAGACGGCGCCTGATCATAATCAAGTTCTGTCTGCGGGAAGATGCAGTGTAAACATGGGCTTTCTTCTGCATCTGGCGCAAAGCAGGTGATCTGACCATCTGTTCTGACTGCGCCGGCAAAGATCAGCGGTGCCTTATGTTGATGACACTTTCTATTTACCAGATAGCGTGTTTCGGCATTATCTGTGCAGTCAACGACTAGATCATGTGAGCTAACCAGTGTATCAGCATTTTTTTCATTAAACCTGCCTGTCTTTATGTGGACCTGAATGTCAGGGTTCAACGATCTTGAAAATAGGGCCGCGCTCTCTGCTTTATTCATTGCCAGCCGATCCATAGAATGGATAATTTGCCGATTCAAATTGGTCAGCTCAACTTCATCATCGTCAATTACTGTCAGATGCCCAACCCCTGCCCCGGCCAGTCCGGCAATCACAGGTGCGCCAAGACCTCCTGCGCCTAGGATAAGGACTTTGGCGTCTAACAGCTTCTTTTGTCCAACCTCACCAATTTCTGGCATTACAACCTGCCGGGCATAGCGCTCTACTTCTTGATCGGTCAGTATCATGATGGCTCCCAGGAATCCTGTTTTTTGGCACCTTCATAGAGGCCGGTTGACCCAAATCCTCCATCACCACGCGATGTGTCATCCAGTCTGTTTGTCAGCTGGAAAGTTGCTTTCAGAACTGGGCTGAAAATCATCTGGGCAATCCGCATCCCGTGGTCAATTGTAACCGGTTCTGCCCCTAAATTAATCAGCAGTACTTTTATTTCACCGCGATAATCAGAATCAATTGTGCCAGGTGCATTGGCAACAGTCAGTCCTGTTTTCAGGGCTAGGCCGGAACGGGGCCTTATCTGTGCCTCCACCCCTTCTGGCATGGCGATAAACAAGCCTGTTGGCACCGCTGCCCGATGCTGTGGGGGCAGTTCTATGAACCCTTCAGTTAAAGCAGCCTGCAGATCAACGCCTGCAGATAGTTCTGTCTGATAGGAAGGCAGAGGTAGGTCAGCTGCCGCTTCACTTTGTTTCAGTTGAATGATCATGTGCCTTTATCCACTGGTCAATTTCTACAATCAGCCGTTCTGCAAGTGCCTGTTTTGACTGGTATGGCCAGTCAATAATATCCACCCCTTTGAGCAGGCTTGCCTTGTTCTGGTCAGAACCAAAGACTGATGATGGTTCATCAGAAATATGATTGGCAATGATCCAGTCACATTTCTTTTTTGCCAGCTTCTCTTTCGCATGGCCAATCAGATGTTCTGTTTCCGCAGCAAAACCAATAACCAGTGGAGGTCTGCTGGCAGCTTGGCTCAGGCTGGCCAGAATATCAGGATTTTTGGCAAGCTCAATCTGTGGCTGAACATGGCTCTGTTTTTTTCGTTTTTGTGTCGCAGCGTTTACAACAAACCAGTCTGCCACAGCTGCGGCGCAGATGGCGATATCGGCAGGCAGAGAGTTTAGGCAAGCCTGATGCATCTCCTTGGCTGTATTTACCTTAACCAATGTCACATTGGCAGGACAGGGCAAGCTGACAGGACCGCTGACCAATGTAACGCGCGCGCCATGCGCTGCACAGGCAGCTGCAAGTGCATGGCCCTGCTTTCCGGAAGATCTGTTGGAAATATAGCGCACTGGATCAATTGGCTCATGTGTTGGGCCAGATGTGATCAGCACATGCCGCCCGGCAAGACAGTTTCTTTCGCCATTTAGAAACTGAGCGGCCACATCGGCAATGTCAACTGGTTCAGCCAGACGACCGATCCCTATCTCGCCGCAGGCCGTATCGCCGCTGACGGGGGCAATAATCTGCACACCGCGCTGTTTTAGGCAGGTCAGATTATCCTGTGTTGCGGGATGTCGCCACATATTTGGGTTCATGGCTGGGGCCATCATGACAGGCGCATCTGTTGCTAGACACAATGTTGAGGCAAGGCAGTCTGCGAGACCATGGCTGAGCTTGGCAATGAAATTAGCTGTCGCTGGCGCGACCAGCACTAAATCCGTATCACGGGCTAAGCGGATATGGCCCATTTCGGCCTCATCTGTTAGCGAAAACAGCTCTGTGTAGACTTTATCTCCAGTTAATGCTGAGAGGCTGAGTGGTGTGATAAAATTCTGAGCTGATGCAGTCATCACACCTCTCACATAAAATCCCCTGTCCATTAAGCGGCGGGCCAGGTCAAGCCCTTTATAAGCGGCAATACCTCCGGTGATAACCAACAACACCCGTCTCTTTGTTTGGGTGATGAGGGGGTGGAGCTTTAATTTTTCGGGCTCAAATGACCAGCCCTTCTCATGCAGGGCTGTGCTGATGATGGCCACCTTGTCGCGCGGCAACTCGGCACGCCGCAGATAATTGGATAAAGCGCTTGGTCCAACACCCAGCAAGGATTGTACAGCATCACGGCCGCCAAGCTTTTGGATAATCTGTGCGAATATATCTGCAAAATCAGACATAGTGGCCTCTAAAAAATTCACAATATTGTGAACAATTCACAATATTGTTCTACAGTAGACCAGATTGACCAAATAATACAAGGCCTAGCAGGCCAGTAATTATGAGCCACGGCAGTTTTGATGGAGGCGGCGGGGCAGGATCAACCTGATCCAGCCTGTCGAGCAGTTTTGGCAACGCTTGATACAGACGTAAGAGGTCCTGGCCAACCTGTCTGGCTTGCGTTCTAAAGGTCACTTCAGATAACATCCAGTTTTCCGCCAGTGGGCGAGCCAAACCCCACATATTTGCCTTTGGGTTAAGCGTGCGGGCCACCCCTTCTGCCATCATCATTGTCTTTTGCAGAAGGTTGAATTGTGGCTGAACGGATATATCAAAATGTGAAGAGATTTTCAAAATTTGACCCAAAACAATGCCCAATGAAATATCCCCAAGTGCTTTGCCAAGTACAGGCTCAACAACACTCCGCAGGCTCTGTGCAAATAGAGGTAGAGGCACATTTTCAGAAAGCATGCCGGCATCATAATGAAGATGGGCAACATAGTCATAGTCGCGTTCCAATATTGCCATCAATAATCGAGCTAGAAACAGCCTGTCTGAAAAGTTAAGTTGACCCATAATGCCAAAATCAATAGGCACAAGGGTACCGTCAGCAGTTATAAATATATTCCCCGGATGCATGTCAGCATGAAAATAACCATCTCTGAAGACCTGATTAAAAAAGCTAGTCGCGGCTATTTTTGTAATCTCCTCAATATCATGTCCAGCTGCTTCCAGCGCATCAACATCATCAATGCGCACTCCATCAATCCATTCTGTTACCAGAACAGAACTGCTGGTGCGCTCCAAATCAATGAATGGGATCCTAATCCCGCTGTCTGCTTCTAAATTCTCTGATAATTTACCGCCGGCTGCTGCTTCCATCCGCAAATCGAGTTCAATTTCTGAAATTGACTCAAATTGATCAACAGCGGTGACAAGACGAAGTCGCCGTAAGGCAGGGGCTAAGGTTTCAACTAGCCGCGCCATAGTCTTAAAAAAACGGATATCCCTGCGCATCCGTTTGTGGATATCAGGCCGCAAAATCTTGACAGCAACCAGACGGCCATCAGGAAGCTGTGCCTTATGAACCTGGGCGATGGAAGCAGCTGCGACCGGCATGTCATCAAAGCTGCTGAAAAGCTTCTCAACTGATTCACCAGCACTGTCCTGTATGATCTGGCGAGCTAATCTACCACTGAAAGCAGGCAGCTTATCTTGAAGCTGCACTAGCCCGCCGGCCAGCTCAGGGCCAATCAGATCAGCTCTTGTAGCGAGGGCCTGGCCAAATTTAATAAAACCTGGTCCAAGGGCCTGCAGGGCTTCACAAAGCGCCTGACCTGCATCTGTGCGGGCACTGCGTGAGACAATCAAAAAATTGATCAATCTAAACAGACTGGCTAGCCATGAAGGCCACAAATCGAGTTTGGATAAATGGCCTAGAACACCGGCCCTACCCAGAATAAAGCCCATCCGCGGGAGCCGCCAAATAACTAGAATTAAGGCCATCAGTCAAGTTTCCAACCAGAGTGAATGGCCGCGATACCATTCGATAAATTCCGAAATCGAACTTGGGCAAAACCAGCCTCTGACATCATTCTGGCAAGGTCATGCTGTGCGGGAAATGTCCGGATTGATTCGGCAAGATAACGGTAGGCGGCCTCGTCACGCGCAACCATCCGGCCCAGCTGTGGCAGGGCGTTAAATGACCAGAGGTCATATAGTCTAGAAAATGTGGCATTCTGGACAGTTGAAAATTCAAGGCAGCAGAAACGGCCACCCGGTTTCAAGACACGAAATGCCTCACGCAAGGCCATGTCGCGGTTGGTCACATTGCGCAGGCCAAAGGAAATAGTTACCCTTTCAGCTGTCCCCGTCTGCAGTGGAATATCTTCTGCACTGGCAACAGTCCAGTCAAGCTGGTTTGAATAAGCCTTTATATCACGCCGCTTTTTGCCTGCTCTTATCATATCTGGATTGATATCAACGACATGCACATAACTGCCGCCACGTTTCAGAAATCTGAGCGC
>DEBO01000125.1 GCA_002348585.1 Alphaproteobacteria bacterium UBA2954
TTTGAAGACCTTGTGATATTGTTGGCTGAACTTAAAGCTGAGGCTGTCAGTCAACAACACAGTTGTTATGTCTTAGGCTGCGACCAAATCTTGGTTTGTGCTAAACAGTTGCTCAGCAAACCTAAAAATCTAGCTGAAGCAAGGGCACATCTCTTAGCTTTGCAGGGCCGGAAACATGTGTTGATGACAGCTTGTGCTTTGTTTCATGAGCAAAAGCGGATATGGCATCATCTTTCAACGTCAACTATGATGATGCGTACTCTATCCGAAGCTGAGATTGACAATTATATTGCTGGTTTTCCGGAAGCTTGTATGTCTTCGCCTGGTGCATATCAAGTTGAAACGGGAGGTGCGCATCTTTTTACTGACATTGCTGGATCAAATTATGATATATTGGGACTGCCCATGTTGCCTTTATTGGCGTTCTTGCGTGGACGAGGCCTCACAGTTAGAAAAACAGGCTGAAAGATGCTTATTGTTGGTTTAACAGGGTCTATAGCGACGGGAAAATCAGCAACTGCAGCTATGCTTCGCCGATTAAATTTTCAAGTTCATGATTCTGATAAAGCTGCGCATCAGCTTATGGGTCCAGGCGGTCGCGCGGTTGATGATATAATGTCTTTGTTTGGCTCTGAAGTGGTTAATATGGTTTCAGGTGTAAATCGCATCTGTTTAGGTAATATTGTATTTGCCGATCCGGCCAAACGACTTCTGCTAGAGCAGATCTTGCACCCGCTTATCCGTGAGCAAAAGCAAAGATTTATTCAGCAAAACAGGCTTCAGCGCAGAAAAGCGGTGTTTTTGGATGTGCCCTTGTTATTTGAAACAGGTGGTGATCGTGATTGTGATCGTGTAATCACTTTGTGGTGTCCAGCATTCCTGCAATCTGCGCGTGCTTTGCGGCGGCGGGGTATGACAGAAAAAAAACTCTCATCTGTTGTGAACGCACAATGGCCACAATCAAAAAAATGTCATTTATCTGATCTTGCACTTCCATCATCCTTAGGCCAAGCTGAAACATTCAGACGTCTGAAGAGATGGTTAAGAACGGAAAACCTTATTTGAAAGAAAGGTCGGTTAGGCTCATGCGTCACTTGGTTCTCGATACCGAAACAACTGGATTATCTGCAACAGAAGGTCATCGCATCATTGAAATTGGCGCTGTAGAAATGGTAAATCTTTCTGTTACTGGTCGCTCTCTTCATCTGTATATAAATCCAGAACGTGATATAGATGTCAGTGCACAAGAAATACATGGGTTATCTCCTGAATTTTTAGCAGACAAACCGGTATTTGCTGATATTTTGACTAAACTTATAGACTTTATTAAAGATGATCTGCTGGTGATTCATAATGCGCCCTTTGATATAGGCTTTTTGAATGCTGAGTTTTCACGTTGCGGTCATCCGCCCTTGTCTATGGAGCGTGTGATCGACACTCTACCACTAGCACGCCAAAAATATCCAGGTGCTCAAGCCAGTTTGGACGCGTTATGCAGAAGATTTGGTGTTGATAATTCGCACCGTGATTTGCATGGTGCTTTGATAGATGCAGATCTTCTAGCTTCTGTATTTGTGGAATTAAAGGGTGGTCGACAACCGGATTTGAAATTGGATGGTGGCACAGAAAACGAACTATCAGAGGTAAATATATCTGGCGAGAATAAAAATCTTTCTGGATTTATTCTGCGCAAACGCTCTGTGCGGCCTGCACGCATATTCGCGGTATCTGATATTGAAACTGCTGCACATAAGGACTTGTTAGCGAGGATGCACGATCCGATTTGGTTGCGTTGAATGTTTCTGGAAACGATTATTCAGAAGATGAATTAGATTTTTTTTTATCTTTCTGCTCAGAATCTAAGACATTATTTTGATATAAAGCAACAAAATCTATTGGGTTGAGGTTAAGGGGCAAAAAGCCACCATCACGAGTTATATCTGACATTATTGCGCGTGCAAATGGAAATAGTAAGCGTGGTCCTTCAATCATCATCAGTGGCTGAATTTTGTCGTTACTAATATTTGTTGCCGACATCAAACCAGCATAAGAAAGTTCAGCAACGAAGAGTGCTTTCTCTTCAACTTTTGCAGTCGCAGTCAGTATCAGCTCAACTTCAAACAAGGTTTCATTTATGCGCTTTGCGGTAACATTTACTCCAATTTGCACATCCGGTTGACCGAGAGTTTTTACAAAACAATCTGGTGCGGCTGGGCTTTCAAAGGATAAATCTTTCACATATTGCGCGTGCACGCTGATTTGCTGTTGGGTGTCAGATGATGAATGTTTTTCTTCCATTTTTTCTGTTCACTCTCAAAAAGGGGTGATTTAAGACTACGAGGGTCTGTTTTTTGTATCTAGTAGTCCGTGAATTATCTCTCAAGCGTTAAAATAAATTTGCTGTTATTTTTGCGGATTGTCTTTTGATTCGTATTGTCCTTCTATAAGTTCGCCCTCCAGTGGTTTTTGATGTGCGTAAGATGAGGGACTTTTATGTTCTTTATCTTTATAGCTGTAGGAAGAAAAACCGTCTTTTGATCTAAATTGCGAGGGAAAGCCTGTGGAGAAACTTGATGAATAGGCAGTTTTACCCAACCAGCTGAGAAGAGATTGGCCAATCAGCACCCGCAGTACCGGTATAAAGCAAAGAAGGCCAATAAAATCTGTTACATACCCTGGCAGTAGCAACAAAACTGCACCCAACACAAAAGATGCCCCACTGGCTAGTGTTGATGTATTCATTTCCCCTTCGCTAATACTGCTTTGCCATTGTTTTAAAACCCATTTACCCTGCCGTTTCATTAGTGCAACTCCAATGAAAGCGGTGACAAATATGCCTAGAAAAGTAACCAATCCACCAACTGTATTGCCGATTGCAATGAAAGCTTCGAATTCAATCCAGCCATAAATCCCAAAAAAAATGAGCAGAAGAAGAGGCATTTTTATCCCTTTGCTTGTAACTTGGCACAGTAAAGCTTATGTCTACTAGTTATAAGGTAAATATGGGTAGTGATTGTTAAGATACAATCTGTTACCCTTCTTGCCGTACTTATAAAACAGATTAACTCTCTGGCTACTTGTGACGTGAACCATGCCTTTTATTGATATTCTTATTTTCGCAGCTATTGCGTTGTTTTTAATTTTCCGCTTAAGGTCCATTCTGGGCAGTCGTGACGGCTTTGAACAAAAGCGCCCCGAACAATCCGCGTTTGATGGAACCGCTCAAACAGATAATGACAATGTTCCTAAAAAAATTGTTCCTTTGCGAACTAAAAAGACTGCTTCAAAAGTAGCAAATGGACAAGGCCTTGAAGCTGTCCGTCAGGCAGACCCTTTGTTCAAAGATGATGAGTTTATGCAAGGTGCTGCCAGTGCGTTTAGCATGATTTTGCAGGCATTTGCTGACGGGGATCTGTCTACTTTGCGGCGACTTTTGGCTTTTGAACTCTATGAGGAGTTTGCACACAGCATACATACCCGCAATAAAGAAGGTGATCTGCTTACGATTACTGTTCATGCGATTAATGATGTTCAGCTTTCAGATGGGTCGGTGAAAGACTCCATTGCGTCTGTAACTGTCACGTTTGTCAGTGAACAAAGTCGTAGAGTTAAAAACAATGCTGGAGATATAGTAGAGGATGAAACAGAAGAACGGGCCGTTATTACTGATATCTGGATTTTTGAACGTGATACGCAATTGGAAGACCCTAATTGGAAGCTGGTTGAAACACAAAATGAGGTTGACAGCTGATTGGACCTAAAAGGCATTTGCCATAAGAACAGATTTAACCCAGAAAAGGCATTTATGGGACACAACGGCAATGACATTCCGCTAGATCCTACAGGGCGGCATGATGAAGATAGGATACTTTGGGAAAAAGTGACCCAAAGCGTCAGAAGAACAAACCCACAACCAGCTTCTCAAACACCAAAGCAGAGAAGGGGCTCGAAGACAGGGCCACAGAAAACAGGTTTGACTGGTCGCTCACAGTCTGTCCAGACTGGTAGAGAAAAAGCTAAAACATCACCTGATAAAAAAATTCTAGCAGATTTTCGGTTAGGTGAAACATCTGGAATAGACAGAACATCAGCTCGTCGGATGCAACGTGGTCAGATACATATAGAAGATAGATTAGATTTACATGGTCTGTCGCAAGAACAAGCGCAAAAAGAAGTTAAAGCCTTCATTGGCAGTGCTGTGCAGAAAAACCTTCGGCTTGTGTTGATTATCACTGGAAAGGGCCGTGACGGTCATGGCATTCTGCGTGAAAAGGTCCCGGAGTGGTTGAAAGATGTGCCGCTGTGCTACCATTTGAATGCTATCTCATATGCCCAGCCGAAAGATGGTGGAAAGGGTGCATTGTACATCCGTCTGAAACGTCAGCGTGAAGAGATAAAATGACCCCTTTTGGCCTTAAATCGAGACAATTACGACGCCAGAAAGGTGTGACTTTGCAAGAACAGGCAGAAGTGTTGGGCGTATCGGCCGCATACATTTCAGCACTTGAGCACGGCCAAAGGGGTAAGCCCTCACCGGCTTTTGTTGACCAGATATGTGTCTGGTTTGGATTGATATGGGATGATGCTGAGCAGCTGAAATATTTAGCGCAGATGTCGCACCCAAAGCCAACAATGAAGACAGGCGGCCTGTCAGCTGAAGCAACATTTTTGGCTAATCTGCTGGCACAGAACATTGACCGACTATCTGACGTGCAGTGTTCAGACTTAAGTGAAGCCCTGAACAATCAATTAGGAACAGGTAAATTATCTGCTTATATTTTATCTAGTGTGGACGAAGCGTCCTCTGATAAGGCGTGAGCTTCATCTGGAATTTTATATGGAAAGCTGTTATCAAGTCACTCGAATAGTGAACAGGTTCACAATAGAGTGGGGCGGACCGCCATGTCACGTAATGCGCAAATTGAAAGAAAAACTAAAGAAACACAGATCTCTGTCACTCTGAATATTGACGGA
Organism: Alphaproteobacteria bacterium UBA2954; assembly: GCA_002348585.1. Classification (GTDB taxonomy): domain Bacteria; phylum Pseudomonadota; class Alphaproteobacteria; order Puniceispirillales; family Puniceispirillaceae; genus JADHLI01. Next base: position 4,975 of record DEBO01000125.1, read on the forward strand.
ACTGGCCAGGCTGATATCAATACAGGCATTGGGTTTCTTGACCACATGCTGGAACAACTTGCTCGACACAGCCTCATGGATATCACCCTTAAAGCAAAGGGTGATTTACATATCGATGACCACCACACTACTGAAGATACAGGATGGGCGATCGGCGCAGCCTTGGACAAGGCCCTTGACGACCGTGCGGGAATTAACCGCTATGCGAACAGCTATGCGCCTATGGATGAATGTCTCAGCCGAGTGGTTTTGGATGTATCCGGCCGCCCATTTTTGATTTGGCAGGTTGATTTACCTGCGGAAAAACTTGGTACTATGGAAACCGAACTATTTCGAGAATGGTTTCAGGCCTTTGCAATGAGTGCAGGGTTGACCTTGCATGTGAAAAATGAATATGGCGAAAATACACACCATATTATCGAAAGCTGTTTCAAGGCTCTGGCCCGTGCTTTGCGTCAAGCCACTGAAATTGATCCCCGTGGTGACGGGCGCATACCGTCAACAAAAGGCGTGCTAGGCGGATCTTTATAAAATAGGCGTTAGATGAAAATTGGAATCATAGATTATGGATCAGGAAATCTACATTCTGTCCAAAATGCTATTCGTCAGGCAGCCTCAGTTGCCTGCCCGGGTGATGACATTGAACGAATCACTTCAGCACACGATTTAAAAAGCTGCGACCGGATCATTTTACCAGGCGTTGGTCATTTTGCTGACTGTTATGCTGGCTTGTCTGCAATAGAGGACATGATCGAAACTTTGAATGACCTCGTTAGGGCGCAGGCACGCCCATTTCTTGGCATATGTGTCGGGATGCAGCTTCTCGCTGATTTGGGTAATGAGGGCGGCACAGCTGTTCCCGGTTTGGGCTGGGTTCCGGGTGATGTGATCCATCTTGGCGAGAAGATGGACAAACAGAAACTGTCCACTTTGAAAATTCCACATATTGGTTGGAACCACTTGCAGCTTAATCAGCCTAATCATCCTGTTTTGGCGCAAATGCGAAACCAGATGCAGGTTTATTTTGTACATAGCTATATATTTCAGCTGGCCCAACCATCTCATTGTCTGGCCACAGCTTCATATGGTGTGGATGTGGCAGCAGTGATTGGGTACGAAAATGTAATTGCTACGCAATTTCACCCTGAAAAAAGCCAGCAAGCTGGTCAGTGTTTTTTGCAGGAGTTTCTAAAATGGCAGCCTTGATAATGAAACAGCCGGCAAAGTGGTGGCAAAAATGACTCACCCCACCGAGGGCAGACAGCCTCTCGTAACTGTTGAAATGGTCACAGAACTAAATGCCTACGACATTTCTGAACTTTGTGACGCAACAGAAGAAGCGATTGATGCTGGTGGTGGTTTTGGCTGGTTAGCACCTCCCCCACGCACAGTTCTGGAGGATTATTGGCGCGGTGCGCTACTCATTCCTAATGTGACATTATTTTTAGGAAAGTTGGATCATGTAATTGCTGGTTCATGCCAGATCGTTAGCCCATCCCGCAATAATGAGGCGCAAGCACTCGCATGCCAACTGAGGACATTTTTTTTGGCCCCTTGGGCACGAGGCCACGGACTTGCTGGAAAGCTGGTTGCTGAAGCAGAGGACTTTGCTCTGTCAGAAGGATTTAAGATTTTGAATCTCGATGTTCGGGCAACACAAGACAGGGCTATCCGGGCTTTCCGTCTACGTGGATACCAGCAATTTGGCACAAATCCGTTTTATGCTTATGTTGGTGA
>DEBO01000023.1:0-25296 GCA_002348585.1 Alphaproteobacteria bacterium UBA2954
ATAATTCCTGTTTTTTGCCATTCATCCTCTCTGCGAATATCAACAATCACAGCGCCTTGAGCTTGAGCCTCTAATAATTTACCTGAGTTCACCTGTCCCAGTATCAAAGGTCTGCTGACTGCTAATAGTTCAACTTCAAAAATCAGAGTAGCATTTGGCGGTATCACCCCTCCAGCCCCTGCGGTTCCATAACCCATTTCAGGTGGGATTGTCAGACGGCGAATTTCCCCAATGGCCATACCCTCAATACCCAGGTCCCAGCCTTTAATCACTTGGCCTTTTCCAAGAATGAAGCTGAACGGCTGCCCACGTGGGCGCGAGGCATCAAAAACTGTCCCATCGGTTAATTTACCCTCATAATGGACAGAGATTTGTTGGTTTGCGGTCGCGAGTTTACCGCTTCCCTTTTGCAGCGTTTCAACAATAAAACCCTCATTTGCTAACGCTGGCAAAGAACCTAAAACCGACATTGTAAACATAAGCGCAAAAATAAGTTTGATCATGATAATTTCCAGTTCTGATGATTGCTGCTTCATCGCTAATTTTTATAAAGATTGCTTCAGAAAGTCAGGCAGTCACTATCTTGGCTCACACTTCCGGGATAATGTGAATAGAATGAGTCGGCACATTCTTTAGCTCTCTAACAAATGGTCAAATTCTACTATAAATCCTTCAAAAGCCTCAGCTCGCGCGTCAGTATCTCTAATTTCATTAAATTTTCCATCACCAAATTATTTTTAAACGCTTTCGATGATTTTTCTCCATCATAGATTTGGATTGCAATCCTTTGCTCGGGTTTTGGATTTAGCGTTATTAGATAAACCAAACCGTATTCCTTCGCTTCTTGCAAAACCATTAGAGTTAAAAGCGCGTCAGCAACCTTTGCACGCAAATTCATTTTGAAATGTGATCTTTACTACACGAGCATACATTCTGGTTCGCCCCAGCTGTGCAATCTTTAAACCAAGTTTTCCAGAGGCCGTTGAGTTTGCCAACCCCCTAATAGGGTTGATGCTCGCGTCCGCTTTATAGGGTATTTAGAGAGTGTGACACTGAGCCGTTGGAATGTTTGGATTGGTAAGGATAACCCATCGTCGAACCAACTTCCAAAAGCCGCAGATCGTACAACCAAAACCCCCACCCCTTCAAACAAAACCCAAAACTGATTACCAAAGCTAATCAGTAACCCCGTTTCGAGGTTCAAGGAGCGTGAGAATTGGTAGTCGGACCTATAACCTGGGCTGCTATCCAAAATACGGCACTTTACCTTTAGTGCTGATGTTCTAAGATATTGATATTGTTGAAAATCAGATTGCTCATAGCCCCGTGGTAGTGTATCGAACTTATCTCCTGGGCACCAAGTAATCCTACATATCATGAGACCCACATCGAGCAAGACCACTGAGGGCGCACAAGTATTAGTTATGAAGTCAAAAACTTTCATAGTTAGGCGGTACGTAGGACAATCACTCCGCAGAAAATTATCAGGATGATACTTACCTTCAACAGCGTCATTTTCTCATTCAGAAATAACACCCCCAAACCAACCGCAAATAAAACTGAAGTTTCACGGAGGGATGAAACGACGGCTACAGGTGTTGATAAACAGGCCCATAATACAGCTACATAGGCAAAATATGAGGCATTCCCACCAATAATGAAGGTGCGAAGAGCATCACGATGTATACGCCCGAATACTCCGGGTTGAAACCACAATAGATAAAGCGCAAACAGTAAAGCATTGGCAGTTGTTGACGCTCCATAATAGCTTATTGCGCTTTGTGTGATGCGAGTGCCTTCTGCATCAACAATTGAATAACTTGCAATAAAAAAGCCAGTTATAACTGCCAATATAATCCCAGTGAAACCAACAGACTTGGTTCGGTACTGTACAAAGCCGTAAGTTATGATAGCGCCAGAAATCATAATCACGCCAATTACTTCCATTATTTGCAAAACACCGGGAACTGTCATCATAGTAAAAAGAGTTATCAGCAGTGGTGAAGCACCGCGGGCAACGGGATAAATTTGCGTTAATTCACCAAATCGATAAGCGTTTAGCAAAAATACCTGGTAGCCAAGGTGCAGCACAGCGCTGGCGATAACATACGGCCAGCTACCGCTAACAGGCAAGCCCACAAAAGCTAGTCCTATTATGGCCAATGGCAGATGCCCAAACATCACAGCCGCCATACCGAGAGCCTTATCTTCAGTGCCGCGCACCTGAAAATTCCAGAAAGCATGCAGAAATGCTGCACCTAGCACCGCAAAAATAACGCCTACTTCCATTTATCGCTGGGTCTCATGCTTTTACCATGTTTACAAATCATGTGACTTACCCCATTCGTTGGCCAAAATTGATGTCTTAGTCGTATTGAAACGCGAGTTGTGTTGACGCGTTGCCATTTCGTATACCGTCTACTTTCAGGTATCGAAGCACAAATGCGCCATCTTCAGCCAACCATTGAATGGTTGTGCTTAGTTTACCAGCACAACAGTAATTGTGAGAGTTAATTAATTTCTTGTTTGGATCAAATTCAGCGTCCGTAAGCACAGCCGTTTTCTTGACGCCTGTTGCTGTAATGCTTTCAACGATCTGCTTTTCTAAATCTTCGAAGTTCCAATCGAACGTTGGATATTCCAAATGTATAGGCGCGACACCGTCATTGGACACTACAAACCAGACAGAACTGATGAGATATCCGCTGTGGTCACAGTAGGTTTGTATCAGCCAAGACTCATCGTCTAGTGGCCATCTGTTGTTAAGGGCACACAATTCTAATGGATGATCTATGCCACTTCGGCATGAAAATTGGAGCAGTTTCTCAATTTTGTTTTGCCAAAAATAATTCAATTTGCCACCTGACAGACGAGAGCTTGGTTGGCTCTGGCCTTCGAGTGAATTGCAGTTCATGGAAAAATTAACGCTAGTTTCTTCTGCCTGTACAAAGCTTATGAAACTGATCATTAGCGAAAAAAATTTTAGCTTTAGGAAACTCATTAATGCCATGACCCGAGTATACATGATAGATGTACAGCAGAGTAAAAATAAGAGGGGCATTTATAAATACGATAATGTATATTTTTCAACAATTATTGATTAGGGAACGTGTTTGCTTAAAAATAATAATATGTCCTGTGATAGTATTTTATCTTTAATAGATTGGCGGTTTGAAATGGCTGCCTTATATCAACGCGTTAGCTCAAGTGAGTCACTCAAAGATATTTGGCCAAGCTTTATTGCAGAACGGAAACGACTTTATCAAACTCATAAACAAAGTCCGCTGCAGAAGGGCAAATCAATTGCATTTTTTGACTATGAACCTGCCTTCTCCTTTGAGGTTTCATTAAGGCCTCTGTCTGCCATAAAATCTCAAACGGTGGACGGTGGCAAGGATGGTCTAATACACCTAAATGCAGTGGCGATTACATCAGGTTTGGCGCCATCTCTTGGTGTGGAACTCACAATTTATCAATTGGCTCATTATGGTAGTGGATTATTTTTACCATTTCATGATGATACAAATGGGGGCTTAAGCTATGGAGGCGGCCGCTATTTAATTGATACCGCAAAATCTGCTTGGTTAGGTTTTAAATCAGATAGGCTTAGACTTGATTTTAATTTTTCCTACTTCCCCTCGTGTGCTCATGACAACAGCTATATCTGTCCGCTTAGCACACCAGAAAATAGACTACCAATTGCCATCAAAGCTGGCGAAAAATGGGAGCCGAATAACTCTGGATAGCGAGGTGAATTTATAAACCCATTCCCTCTCTAATCTTAGATGGCTCTGCAGGCACATCGTTTTAAATACATAGTTTTATATCGGGGTAAAGGATTACAGAATGATTCAATTACTTTTAATTTGAGACTTTGCTTTTTTTGCAAGCCTCTTCAATACTGAATTTGCCACCGGGGAAAGCTTAATTTCATTAATGTCTTCAATATTGTGAAAATCATTGCCAACGACTATCAGTCCTAACATCCCTGTATTTAAATGAGGCGTGCATCCATACACATAAATTCCTGCCTCTTGAAAAATCACAGAATGGGGTTCGTTCATTTTAGATTTTTCAGGTGAAGACACCATTATTGGAGTCATAATAAACTCCACATTGTGCCCTTCATTTGTTGGCAACCATTCAACAGTATCACCAACATTAATATGAATGATTTCCGAACTGTAAGTGTCAAATTCTGTAAATTCAATTTTGATAACTTTTGCTAACGCAGCGTCAGAACTAGCAAAAACTTGTAGGCAAAAACAAAGATAAATTAAAAGTTTTTTGATCAATGCAAACTTGATTTTCATCTCAGTTACTTACTCTTGAACGAACGGCTCCGGAAAATTAGTAAAGAACTCATTTTCAGAAATCATTGTCATTAAACCAGATTCAACAACAGCACCTGCCTTCCTTCGTTCTTCTGTTAATTCTTCATTAGCACCAAATGCCTGAAATGCTTCCATGTCAGGAAATTTCATGATGGCATGAAGTTTTGTTGGGTCATCCTTCTGCACCCCGGCAAAAAGCATCACCATGCCCATTTCATCCATTCTGTGTTTGTTTTTCTTCACCATTGATTTCCAGGTATTAAATCCTTTGGTGATTGTAATTTCACCTTTAACGATTATTGCCATTTCTAAATATCCTCGCCATTATTCAAAGGAGAATCTTCAATCAGTCTCAGAGATTAGTCAATCAAGGTCAACACCCTCCGGAGTAAAGCTCACATTTGTTTTTGGGTAATCCAAAGTGATTCAATTGAGGTGTTCACGAACAAATGAGATTTGCAAAATAGCTTCAATTACAGTGCAGACATGGTGCTCACATAGAAACTTTGACTACTCCTGAGCATCGTTCGTTCACCATATGATTTTCCAGTCATTGAGCCGCAAGCACAAGAACAGTATTTCGGGCTTAAAACTCGGAAGAATTACCCTTTCCATAAGTTTTTTAATTGACTCAATGATTGTGATTGAAGACAATGAGAATGATTATCAATATTTTTTTGATTATGGTCTCCAATAATAATGATACTAAAAAATGTAGATATTACATTATTGGAAAGAGCTAGAGCTTGCGCGATGGAGGTGCGAGCGTACCCCCGCTTAGATATTCTAAAAGCTTGTCAGCTAATTTCGCTCGATATCGATTTACTCAGTTCAGAAATGCTTGAAATATTCATCAGATCACTGCCAGAGGCCTTTGGACGACAAATCGTAATTCATAAACCAGGGACTAAGCAATTGTCTTGGGACGAAAAGTGGCTCCTCTCAATCATTGAAGTAGTCTCAAGAGCAGATTATGACAGCGTTCATTTTCTAATTCGGTCTGCAGTTAAACGAAAACATCGCCGTGAGTTTTTGACAATAGCCCATGAACTCTGGAAAATTTCAGCTTAATATCATCCAAACGCTCACCTTTTAAGTAACAAAAACAAATGGAGAAGGAGCTGTGAAGATGGAAAAGCTTAAATCTGCTATCGCACCTAGCAACAGAGAGGCAATAGCCAATGCGCTATACCAATGTGTAAGCGAAACCGCAGTCACTACCATGCTCGCCCAGAATTATCATTGGAACGTTACTGGAATGGCATTTGGTCCGCTGCACAAATTATTTCAAGAAATTTATGAAGACCATTTCGCTGCGCAAGACGAACTGGCAGAAAGAATGAGAGCGCTGGGGTCTTTTGTTGACGGCAATCTAACATCTATGGTCAATCAATCAAAGGTGACCGAATGTGAAAGCCAAATCTCAGCGGTTGATATGATCAAAAACATGGTGAACGCTCAAGAAACTCTGGGTTCAACAAATGCGGGTGCTAGTGATATCGCGGCCTCTCACGGCGACAAACTGACGGAAGACCTTTGTATCGAGAGAGGTCAAATCCATGAAAAATTTGCCTGGATGCTTAGGTCACATATCGAATAATCAGCAAAAAATTAGTGTAATTTGCGGGGCTTATTAGGCCCCTTTTTTTTACGCGCAAAAGCTGCTTGCCAATGTCCACAACCGCCCATTTTCTCCTGCTGGAAAATGAGCATGGAGATAAACTCATTGATCTAAGGCCGCCTCTCAAGTTTCTTTGAAATTTCTTTCTGCTCTTTGGTCATAGAACAGCCTATGCAATGTCCCTCGCGTTTAAATTTACATACACCGATACAAAGACTATTTTTCCTTCCCATTCACTTAGATCCGCAAACCAGGGTTTAATACCATTGCCACTTTTTTGGTACCCGCCATTCTGGAATTTCAGGATTGATTTGGCTGTAAAACTTGCATGTCGGCATAAATGCTTTTTGAGCAGTTTTTTCTTGAACATCAACTAAACAGGTATAGTAACGGTTTATTGCTTCCCGCTTCAATTCTGCGGGAAATTTACCATCCGGTTTCATTGATGATGCGTTGCGCCTGCGGCGAGTTATCCGCAATAACATTCATTGGCAACATATCCATTTTGAATGTGCCCCATGACGCTACCTCATCGCTCAATTTCGAATTTGGATTGACTGGGTACTCAAAATTCACTTTTGTATATATTTGTTGCGCCTCTTCAGAAGTTACCCACTCCAAAAATGCTCGCGCTACATCCTTTTTCTTTGAACCTTTTGTAATGCCAGCTGCTGAAATGTTAACATGTTGACCTCTGCCGTCTTGGTTGAAGAACGCAATCTCTATCGCATTAGCCCATTTTTGCTGCTCTGGTTTATCTTTGGCAAATTTCATCTTGCCATAATAGTAAGTATTCATGAGAGCTAAATCACATTGGCCTGAATAAATGGCTTTTGCCTGTGCTCTGTCATTACCCTGCGGCCGACGGGCTAGGTTATCAACAAGTCCAAGAGTCCAGTTCTTTGCAGCTTCTTCACCGTTGTGTGCAATAAGTGAAGCTAAAACAGCGCGATTATAAACATGGCTACCTTTTCGCGAGCACACTCTTCCTTGCCATTTTGGCGAGGCTAGGTCCTCAATTGTTGTAATTGCCTCTTTGCCAACACGTTCTTTTGAAACTGCAATTATTCGGGCTCTTAAGGACAAAGCCGTCCATCTATCATTGGCATCACGCAGGTGGCTTGGTACATGTTTGTTAAGTGTGTCTGATGCTAACGGCGCCAAAAGACCTGTATCGGCCAATTCCTTTATTCGGCTGATGTCTACAGTAAGCACTAGGTCAGCTTCTGTGCGTTCCCCCTCAGCTTTGAGACGAGCTGCTAGTCCCTTTGGCGAATAAACAGTCTGGAATTTTACCCCAGTCTTTTTTGTATAAGCCTCAAGAATAGGCTCTAACAGAAAAGGCTGACGGTGTGTATAAATTCCCAAGCTCTCTGCCCATGCAGTCCCGCTGCTGATGACTGCCATAAGAAAAACTCCAAATATAGCTCTTAACATTTTCTGGTCTCCTTAAATTCTTCATTCGCTTCCTGCTTCGAGATATAATTGTAGTTCCTAAAAATCGTATTTTTCGTTCTTGCCAACGAACAAATACTCTCTGCCGCTTTAATAAACGGAAGAAAATACATATGCCCTATCGTCTTTGTGTATTGTTTTGTTTCTGAGCCAATACCGAAAGTGAAAGGGGCGTTAGTCGAATGCAGAAAAGTACCTGCCATTCTATCCCAGACAGACAAAGCCACTCCAAAATTCTTATCAAAATGCTTGATGTCGCTAGAATGATGCAAATGATGTTGAGCAGGAGACATCAAAATGCGTTCAACTACTTTAGGGTATTGAATAGAAATATGTGAATGGCGTAGGTTCGAGCCTAGCCCATGAAATAGTATTACAAATACATTTACACCGAGAATGGTTACTAAGTTTAGTTGTTGGCCAAACAAAAACAAAAAAATAGCAATGGTCGTTCCTTGAACCACAGCGCTGCGCAGAGTAAACAGCACGCCTTCAACTGGATGAGCTCTTGTTACCGTGAGCGGAGTTAATGTTTCTGCACTATGGTGAAACTTGTGGAATTCCCAGAGTAAAGGCACCTTGTGAAGTGCGTAATGCATTGCGAAGCGAGCAAAGTCATCGAGCAAGAAAAAGCAAGTGGTGAAAAGTAAAGCTGATAGCGCGTATGATGTGTCACTGAAAACCCCCAATGGGAAGAGATTTTGGTAATGGAGGAAGTGATACAAAGCAGTTGCCACTGCAATTTGTGTTATCAGCATTGGCCTGAGAGCCACAAACAGGACACGGTTTATGAAAAAACAAACCACATCTAACTTACTCGATCTACTCAACCAAACCACTGGCGAAAAAATGGTTTTAAAAACCTGTTTTACATTGTTGTGGCGGAGCAAATATAACCATAAAAACGAGATTAAAAAGGCTGTGAACAAGTAACCCAAAAATAATCGTTTTTTTGGATTCAGAAATTGTCCCAAAATATCTGTTTGAAAAAGTTCTAAATATTCAGCCATTGGGGCAAACCCGATTGCAGGGGGAAGAACTGGCTCCCCCTGCAATTTCTTGCCGGTCCCTAATCGTTTTCGGCACTGTCGCTCGAGCCCAATACCTTTGCGATATCCGCTATACCAGACAGTTTGTCATTGTTTTTGGCTGTCACTCCAAACTCATCTTCCATTAATTTCTGGACTTTGAGCATGTGCACCATGTAGCTGTCTATGGTCCTATCTTTCATGGTGAAATTACCGTTACCATCAACGCCGTCTACTTGCTTTGGCATCATGTTAAGACTTGCCGGAGAAACACTACCTACAACCGGACCATGGCCAATTAGTCGATCCATTTTCACACCAACTTCGCCGAGGTTTTGACCACTTGTATGCAAAGATAATGCAAAACCTTTTAACTCGCCCCAATGCTTTACATACTTCCGATATAATTTTCCATCGCCTGGAGTTGCCTTAAGCTTTTCAAGGTCTCCATAAACACTGCCAGCGTACTTAAATACAGCTTCAGCGATTACTTTTTCCCAGTTTGAACAAATAATTCGCGCTTTTCCTTTGAGATCTGAGCGTGCACTATTGCTCAGTGCCTGACCTTTAGCATCGACAATTATTTGACGACCATCAATAAAAGCTTGGGTGATGGTGTTGTAGTAATCTGTTACACCACCTTTATCGAACGATGATGCATAATAAGCGTGAGCGTAATTCATTTCCGACTTCAAATTAACAACACCATCGCCATTGGCATCGGCTGCGCCCATATCTTTCTTCTTTGCTATATCATAGTTTTGTCGAGCAGAGAGTGTAGCGCCGTGTGCCGCAGCTCCCCAGTAGCCAAAGCCCTCGTCCCAAGAATGCTCCTTACCAGTGTAATGCTTTCCTTTTTTGTAAGGCTTGTTGTTAGGCTTATTGTCAGCCTCTAACTTCTCGTCAAGATAATTATCGCATGCTTGATGGTAGAACACCGCACCCATAGCAAATTTCGATACAAGCTGGGTATAGTCATATCCGTGTTCCGCATCAAAACCTTTGTTTGATGCAGCTCCGCGCTCAATCATCGAAGCAAGAACTTCCTTACCGGTCATATTTCCTGGCCAGCCATTTATAGCACCCTTGTAGGCCTTTCCTGACAAATTAGTTTTTGACACATCATTGATATTTGTCACATCTACCTTGAATTTATCACTGGACTTTGGATCCAATAATTCAAGCGCTGAATCTGAGCCGTTAAAATAACCATTCAAGACATCAATAGAGGCACCTGAACTCATGGCTTTCTTCAAACTATTATGGAGAAGCTGTCGACCAACTTGACCAGAGTAAGACACAGAATTCGTCTCGCCGCCCTGGTAGCCTAGGAGCGTTACAGGATACGGACCGTAAACATGATTTGCGTGTCCATCCGCGAAAGCAGTGCCAGCACAAATAGCACCGGTTGCCGCCATCGCTATAAAATATGCAATTTTCATTTGCTCTTCCTTACCGAATAAATGTTTGAGAATCATTTTCAATATAATTCTTATTGAGAAAGATTATCAGTGTCAATAAAAAGAAGAGGAAATTAGTCCTATTTTAGATTATGGAACATTTACCTGCTTAAGTTCGTTAAAAATCACTCATGTTAAGCATGCTCGCAGCAAAGAGGTTAGTAGAGGATAAATATGTCTTCATGGTAACATTGGATTTTTTCACATCGTCTGCTTCAGGTTATCTTTTTTCAATAAACGTTAATTTGAATACAACCACATTCTGTATCGCCGCGTTTTTTACCAATAACTTCCACGCGAAAATTCACAACATCATATCCCATCTCACCAATAGTTTTATTGATAAGTGCACTTAACTCATCATTCTTGAATTCATGTATACGACCGTTTTCTTCATCTACAAGATGGTTGTGGTCATCACGCTCAATTTCGAAACGAACTTTGCCGTCCTGCATATTTAATTTCCGGAGAATACCGACGTCTCCCAACAGATTCAAAGTGCGATATGTTGTTGCTACCGATATGGAACTATCTTTTTGTATCGCACGCCGGTAAATGAGGTCAGCGTCAGGATGGTCGTTGGACTCAACGAGTGTTTCAACAATGAGAGCGCGTTGAGGTGTAAGCCGGATTTTTGCCTGCTTGAATCTTTCTTCAATCGGATAAGACAATTTTAATCCCGTTTTCGAATACTGAATAACTGAACAATTTTAGAATCTTAAAATAAAAAATATCAACTGATATTTGTACAGTCAATCCATCTGAGAAACATAGATATTCCCACAGGAAAAAAACACAACACAGCTAAAAAAAGCACGATGGAATAAAATTCATTCACCTCCTTTTTCTCTAAACTTGAGCTTTCAATGAGAAAGCCTTATTCTAAATCAATTGATAAGTAGCCCGCGCAGTTTACTAAAAGTAGTCTTAGCACCGACATGACCCTTCACACACATAACAGTTGCTATTGGTGGGAAGGAGCTCCGCCAAGGTCAGCGCCAACTATGGATTGGTCTGATAAAACAGATATCGCCATAATCGGTTGTGGCTTTACTGGTTTATCTGCGGCGTTAACATTAGCTCGTGCTGGACGTGAGGTTGCAATACTTGAAAAAAATTTAATAGGAGAGGGTGCCTCAACTCGCAATGGCGGCATTACTAGTGGAAACATTAGGTTATCTCAAAAACAATTAACAAGCAGATTTGGTCCAGAACGAGCACAAACATTTATCGATGAGTCAGTTGCGGCACGTGCCGATCTTGAACGATTTATAAGAGAAAACAAAATCGATTGTGACTACCAAGCAGTTGGCCGAATTGTGGGCTTAACAGGCTCTTTTTCATCACAAACTATAGAACGAGATCATAATGAGTTTGCTAACCGATATGATATAGAACCGCGCTTAATTTCAAAGGCGGAGATGGCTGAATATACAAATTCAAAAAAATATGGGGCTGGCATCCTCAGACCAGACATAGGCGGCATCCATCCAGCAAAATTACTACATGAAATGGTACGATTGGCTTTAGATGCGGGAGTAAAAATCTTTTCTGAAACACCTGTCACACAAGTTGCTAATCGTAAAACGACATTCACCTTAACAACAACTAAAGGTCAAGTTACTGCACAGCACCTTATATCAGCAACAAATGCCTATACCGACCAGGCTCAACCTTGGCTGCGGCGCAGGCTTATACCTGTGATTTCAGAGATGATTGCAACCGAAAAACTAGGAACCAACCGAATGCGTGCACTCATGCCTAAATTGAATATGTTCGGCGAGTCAAAGCAACTTGGACATTACTATCGCCCCTCTCCTGATGCCCAGCGTATACTTTTGGGTGGCCGTCGTATGCATAAACAAGAAAGTTTTGCAAAGCAAAGACTTCACGATGGACTGACAGCGATTTTTCCGGAACTTAAAGACACAAAAATAAATTCGTATTGGCGCGGCTTCGTCGCATTTCCCTTTGATCAGTTGCCAAAACTTGCAGTTCATAAGGGCATTATTTATCCCTCAGGATTTTGTGGCTCTGGAACTGTATGGGCTAGGTGGCTTGGGCAGAAAGCAGCTTTTATGGTTTTGGGCGAAGCGGCAGAAAGCGCATTCAAAAATTTACCAATGAAGACCCTGCCGCTGTATTCTGGTGACCCATGGTTTTTGCCTTTGGCAATGAGCTACTACAGACTTAGGGACCGATTGTCAGTTAGCACCAAATAACCAAAGTCTCAATTCACAAATCTATCAGGTCGAAATGCTTCGAGTGAAATTCTTGGTTGCTGACCCATAACAAGGTCAGCTAATGCCTCACCAACACCCGGTCCCAATTGAAAGCCATGAGCTGAAAAACCAAAGCCATGAAAAAGGCCATTCTGCCTGCCACGTCCGATGATTGGTAAATTGTCTGGCATGTAACCTTCTATACCTGACCAACAACGAACAACTTGAGCGTTGCCAATTTCTGAAAATAATTTAGATGCTAACTTCATCGATGAAGAAAGTTTTGGCAATAACACATCACTTTGGTTGATTGAGGGGCTTGCTTTTGACCTGACACCACCTCCTATTACAAACTGTCCGGTTTCAAGTTGCTTCAATGACAAGGTGTGAGCAACCACGCCCATAACAGCAGGTAGTATTTTAGGACGCTTGTCTGTCACAACAAGCATGGGCGCATAAGCCTCAAGTGGGAAAATATGATCATCTGCTAAGCGAGCGATACCTGCTGCCCATGCACCTGCACAATTCACTACACTTTCTGCTTCGAATAATCCTTTTGCTGTTTGAATTTGCCAAAAATCTTGAAATTTCGTTAGAGATGTAACACGGCAATCTTCAATAATCTTTGCGCCATGCTTTTTAGCAACATTTGCAAAACCTTGCACAATTCGCCAAGGTGTTGCCCATCCATCACCCTCAACCAGAAGGCCACCATGTGTGGGCGTTGAAAGGTGAGGCAACCTTGCTTGTATATGATCATCCTCAACCCAGACCTCATGCGTGAAACCTGCCCTACTGAGGTCCTCTGCACGCATCAATCCAATTTCACGGCCAGCCTCATCAACCGCAACTTTCAGGTAAAAGCAGGGATGAAAGTCCTTTGCGTATTCACCGATTTCTTGATAAAGATTTTGCCATATATCCATTGCCGCTAAGCTAAGTGGAATTTCGAGGACATCACGGCCTAATCGACGCACGCCTCCTGCATTTACTCCAGATGCATGGCGTCCAATTCGGTCTTTTTCAATCAATGTTACATTTTGTCCACGTTTGGCTAAAAAATAAGCAGTGGCGCAACCTTGGATACCACCACCTATGATTAAAATCTTGTTACTTTGCAGGGACATTTTCATCAGCCATAGAGGCTAACTCGCCTACTGTAAGTGGGCGAATAGGTGGACGTAATCTAAAATATCCTATGTCCTTTTCGAGGAGATTATTGTGATCAGCAATCATTTGTTGAATGGTCAGTCCGCACATTCTGCCCTGACATCGACCCATACCAGCACGGCAAAAACTCTTCAGCTGATTTGGGCCCGCAACACCTAGAGAGATAGCAAGGGAAATATCTGCTTTTTTAAGTGCTTCACATCGACACACTATAGTTTCATCATCAAAAGGAACGCGCCAATCTTTAGGAGGACGAAATAAATTATCCAGAAATGGCCGCGCCGCTGCATGCCTATATCTTTTAAATTTTGAGAGAAAAATACTAAAAATTGGAGGTCTGCGGCTGTATTGAAAAATACGTTTAGCTGCAGTTTTTCCTGACAATATTGCTGCGCCCACGCCTGCTATACCGCTTCCATCACCAGCAACAAAAACACCCTTCAGGCTGCTTTCGCCATATATATTTGTCTCTGGATGCCAACATAGCTGGCGAGGACACCAATAGTGTTTTAGGCCCGTCGCCATCGTCAAATTGACATTTGGGACAACACCTTGATGAAGAAAGATATGAGATGCGAATAATTTTTTACTTTCTCCATACCTATCTATAAAACTCAAACTCTCAGCAGCAAACTGACCAGAAATAGAGACCTTTCTAACTTGGGAAAAATATTTAGTATTTTTGCGGATATAGGATTTCCAACGCAAACCCTTTAGAAGAAGATTTAGCTGCAAAAGTGCTGGGATAGCCCGAAGATAATGATGCAAAGACAAGCGTGCTGGCGCAGTGTCAACAACTGCAACTATCTTAAGGCCAGCGATTAAATACTGCCAAATCGTTAGGTAAAATAATGGTCCTGAGCCTGCAAACACAGCCCCATCCACACCTGAATTATTGGATTTCAGAAGAGTTTGGGCACCACCTACGCTCATCACACCTGGTAGTGTCCAACCTGGAATTGGCATCGGACGTTCCATAGCTCCCGTTGAGATAAGAATAAAGTCTGCTTGCACTTGGTGCGCTAGGCCTTTTTGACTGAAAAAAATGAGCTTATCTCGTGTGATTTGCCAGACCCGGCTTTCCGATAAAAGTTCTGCTGATGAGTGCCAAAAATTGTCAACCAGCTTTTTACCTAGCCAGTAGTCTTCTCCCAAATAGGATAGCTCATCACTATTGTGATAATTTTTATCAATCTGTCTGTAAACTTGGCCACCTACTGCCGGCTGGTCATCCAAAACAAGCACCTTCAAATTATTTTTTGAAGCCTCGACTGCTGCGGCCATGCCCGCAGGGCCTGCGCCTATAATAGCTAAATCATAATGCTGATTTAAGCTCATTTGCGTACCTTATTTCTATCTGAAATTGGGAGATAAATTTTCAGACCTTCCGTCGCATCAATCTGACAGGCCTGCTCACTTTGTCCATTCTCCAGGGTGATCATACAGTCAAAACAGACCCCCATCATACAATAGGGGCCTCTGGGCTCCCCATCTGGCGTAGTGTGCACTGCATAAATATTTTCACGCAGCAAAACAGCCGCTACTGTTTCCCCACTCATCGCGTTTGTGGGCTTCTCATCTATAAATATAGTAATATCTGCTTTATGAACGTTAATGGGCCGAAACATCAAACCGCCTTTCTGTAAAAGCTTGAAGGCCGACGCCAAAATTTCCCGCCTCGATATCCGCGGCCATATCAAAGCAATGAGCTGCCGCTAGGGTTACGCCACTATGGCATGTTATTGCAAAGCCGCCTGGACAACTTTCTGATTGGTCATAAATAGGAAAACCATCGGGTGACATTACACGGAGAGCTGCCCAACTACGTATGATTTGTTGTTTTTCTAGCACTGGTAAGGTCCTTCTGGCACGATCTGCGATCTGAGCCATAATGTCGATCGATGAACTTATATCAAAACCTACTTCTTCTTTACTATCACCGATCATGATACTCCCCTCTGCTGTCTGTCTTAATAGAGTCATCGGGACATCAATAAGCTTGTCAATTTTTTGCGTAACTAAAATTTGACCTTTCTGGGGTCTTACAGGTTGTTTGAGCCCGATAAGGGGAGCAAGTTTGTGATTACCCAATCCGGCTGCAAGAACTAGACAAGGCGCTTGATATTTTCCTTTTCTACTGAACACATCGAAAACACCCTCTCCATGAGTAATGTCAAACACCTCTGCGTCATGAAGCGACTGGCCGTTGCGTTTTAAAAAACAATTATGAAGACTTCTTAAAAGATAAAGCGGGTTTACATGGCCATCGTGTGGACACCATGAACCGCCAACCACATCTGACCCAAGGCCCGGCTGAATATCCAGTAGGGCTTTTCTATCAAGCATTTCATATTTGAATTTACCATTCTGATGTGAATAGAGAATTTCAAGTTGAGCTTTGCGATCTGCAAATTCCTTTTCACTCAAGCAAATATGGATTCCTCCATCTTGCTCTAGTGCAAGAGAGAGGTCACCGTATTCCTGTAACTCATCACGTAATTCAGACCAAAGTTCTGATGAACGCATAGTCCAATCCGCATATGCAGGAAACCCTTTGCCCTTGCCCTGAACCCAAACAAGACCAAAGTTGCCCCTCGCAGCTTTAAAATCTGTATCTGAAGAGTCCAAGAGAAGACAGTCATGTCCACGGCGTACAAGACCGTATGCGACGCTTAAGCCGATCACCCCTCCTCCAACAATAATCACATCAAAATTTGTTTTCACTTGAACCTGTCTATTCTGTAAGGTGTCAAATCCACGCCAGATTTTTTGCCCATTATGCAATCAGCGATGATCTGGCCAGTGTTTGGAGCTTGACCCAATCCGTAATGAGAATGACCAAAGGCTGCAAATAGCCCTTTTAGATTTGAAACGGGGCCAATACATGGCAGGCTGTCAGGAAAAGTAGGGCGCCGCCCCATCCAAGGTTCAGCGTGTTCAACGTCAATCAACGGAAACAAATTCTTTAATGCTTTTTTGAAAACAAAAGCACGGCGATAGTCCGGCTCCGCATCAATGCCTGCAAATTCTGCTGTTCCAGCTATCCGAATTCCACTTTCCATCTGGCTTGCAACGCACATGCGTTCAACATCCATGATAGAATGGTTTATGGTTATGCCCGGATTTTGACACAAAAGATGATAGCCACGCTCAGCCTGCAAAGGCAAATCATAACCAAAGGGTCTCAAAAGTGAAGCAGACCAAACCCCTGCAGCGAGAACTAATTTATCTGAAAAATATCTGTTTTCTCCACAATTTGTCACCCAAACATTTTCATCTTTTTGAATAAATTTTACTTTAGATTGAAAAAATTTTACCCCCAAAGCCCTTGCTTTTGAGACCAAACCTTTCCCAATCGCATGAGGATCCAATGCGCGCGCTTGTTCGTGTATCAAAATTGCAGCCTGGAAATCCGGGGATATGCTAGGCTCCAATTCTTGCAATTCTGCTGCAGTTATTAAGCTGAGTGGCACATTACGTTTCTTCCTCATTTGCCACCCAAAAAGGTCAAAACTAGCCTGCTCAGCCTTCTTATATGCAAAAATATAATATGAGTCTTTCACTAGTTCTAATTCAGAAGTTTCTGAGAGAAGTTCGCGGTAATGTGATGGTGAACGATTGCTGAGCACCATCATGGCATCGCCAATTTGTTCAACCTTTTCTATCTTTCCCGCTTGTAAAAATTTTAATCCCCAAGGAAGAAAAGAAGCTAAATAACGTTTCCGGATAAAAATAGGACCTTCCGGGTCAATAACCCACTTTGGCAGCTTTTTCCATAAACCTGGAACTGATTGAGGTACACAACTCCATGGTGATATAACACCAGCATTTCCAAAACTCGCCCCCTGACAGGGCGCATTGCTATCAACCAGAGTCACAGAAAGGCCACGTTCGACCAACTTTAAGGCACAACAAATGCCAATTATTCCGGCGCCAATAATGACAACATCGCTTTTTTCATTTTCGTGTTGAGTGACACTCATAGGCTCTAACCCGTTTAAACGCTGACGGCCTCAGTCTTCTGCACAATTCTTTTTTGGTTTATTTGATTTGAAGGCCGTTTGTGGTGTCCATTTCCCAAAGCATGAATTGTTTCTGTGAAACAAATTTTGCCATCTTCTCATGTCCTTTGTTTAGCGGATTTGAAGTGAAAATATTGAGCAATTTGTAGGAAAAGAACTGGGGACGCAAATATCAACGCGTAAATTGTTGACGTCCACGAAGGTGCAACAAGGTAGATACCCGCCAGCCCGAACAACACTCGGCTCGGTCCATTCATTGAAACAAGAAAGTATCCTGCCACAGAGGCAGATAAGAGAAAAACCCCCAGGCTACAGGTTATAACTGTGTGAAGAAATTCATGCCAAGTAAAATAGTCATCCAGCACAATCAGCATCGCAGGCGAATAAACAAACACCATAGGCACAATCAGTTTCCCAATGCCAAGAGAAAAGGCAGAGAGCCCGGTTCTAAATGGGTTGGAGCCCGCTATTCCCGCAGCAGCATAAGCAGATGCGCAAACTGGAGGCGTTATTTCAGATATTACCCCGTAATACAGCACAAACAAATGTGACGCTAATGATGGCACACCAAGATTACCAAGAGCAGGCTGGGCAACAGTTGCAAGCATGATGTAAAGAGCGGTTGTTGGTAGCCCAGCGCCCATAAAAATACAAGTAACCGCAATCATGATAAGCGAGATAAAAAGTGTTATATCTTGAAGGCTAAAATCAGCAAACGGGAACCAAGAAATTAACGGCAAGGTTGCCTCACCGAAGTTAACCGCAACTTCCGTAACCATAAAACCTAGGCGGAACCCCAATCCGGTTGTGTTTACAACCCCAACAACGATGCCAATGGCGGAACAGACTGCACCAACAGCAAGAGCATATTTAACCCCGGTCACGCAGCCGTCCATGATATCATTGAGGCCTATGCGGTGCATCGGGTTAATGAAACCAACAACTAATGCAGTGGTTATGCCCCAAAAGGCTGCCATGTGTGGAGAGTACCCACTAAAAAGCACATAAATTAAAACTGCGAGTGGTATAGCAGTAGGCCAGCCTCTTTTTAGCACATCCCACAGTTTTGGGATTTCAGAGTCTGGCATGCCTCTCAACCCAAGGCGCTTAGCCTTAAAATGAACAATCGATATAACACCAATATAATGCATGGCAGCTGGAACTAGCGCAGCCAAGATTATTGTAGTGTAAGGAAGCTCAAGAAATTCTGCCATGACAAAGGCAGCTGCACCCATAATTGGGGGAGTAATTTGACCGCCTGCGCTTGATGCCGCTTCAACACCTCCCGCTAGGTGACCGGGATATCCCATCCTTTTCATATTTGGAATTGTCAAAGAACCAGTGGATACAGTGTTTGCTATTGACGACCCTGATATGGTCCCAAAAAAAGCTGAGGACACAACACTAACCTTTGCTAGTCCGCCCGTGTAACGCCCTGCTGCTACCGTTGCAATATCAACGAAGAATTGGCCTAATCCCATTCGCTGGGCGAGTATGCCAAATAGAACAAAATGGAATACCACCGTTGAAACAATCCACAGCGTTACCCCAAAAATGCCCTCTTCCGGGAAGTACATACTATTAATAAAAAGGTCCCAGCTGACACCTGGGTGTTTAAGAATTTGGAAAGGCATATACATGCCAAACACCGCATATACCGTAAATATACAGATAATAATGGGTACGATTATACCAAGAGTTCGACGCACAGCCTCCAGTAAAACACACACGAGAATTGTTCCAAAAACCACGTCAATTCTTGCAGGGTTCCCCTGACGCATTACCTGGTCAGGCAGTTGAAAACGTTGACCGAGAAATTCGAAATCGATCTCGTACCAGGTAATGCCAACGTAATATGCCGAGGAGACACCGGCGATTATCAAAACCCAGTCCCAAATCGGCACGTTTCCATATATCCACCAACTGTTGGGCTTAAGCGAACTAGCACTTTTTCCACGAATAGCTGGAAATCCAATAAATACCAAAATCATCACTCCAGCCATGTGCGAACCCATGTGCCAGTAATCTATGGGCACGCCGATACCAGAAGTAATGTAGTGGTACGCTGCGAAAAGTATTGAAAAAAAGTATGTGAACTTTAATAAATTTGGTCCAATAACGCGGGTCTGAAGGCCAGAGTCATATTTCTTCTCTAACTCCTCAGCTTCTTTAATATTAATCTCAGCCATTTTTTCGACCTTAAAATATCTTAGGGACTTAAATATCGTTTTCTAGATAAAAAATTACAGAGGCTTCGATAAAAACCTCTGTAATTAAAATTTATTACCTCATGATTTCTAATTCATCATGCCCTTTTCTTTGTAGAATTTTGCAGCACCCGGATGAACTGGTATTAAAACGCCTTTTAGCGCTGTGTCGAGTTGGATCGCTTTACCCTTTGAATGACCCTTATCGAGAAGAGCTCTAGTCTTATCGCTCCACAGTGCTTTAGTGATACCGTAAATCAGCTCTTCAGGCTGGTCTATTGATGTTACTAATTGTCCATTTACAGCCACAGTTGCTACGTCATAGCCAATTGTCTCATAGGTGCCCGCGGGAATTTTTGACTCAACGTAGTAAGGAATGATTTTATTAATTTCTTTCTGTTCTGCTGAAGAGAAATTATAAAGTTCGAAGCCTTTGGTTGAGCCTAGCTGAATGAGCGCGGCGAACGGTGTTCCACCAGCATAGAAAAACGCATCCAACTGACCGTCAGCTAAGCGCTGAGCACTCTGTTTGAGACCCAATTCGTTTTCTTTCACTGATATACCGTAATGCTTCAAGATCATCTTAACAGAGACCTGTGTTCCGGAACCGGCAGATGCAACACCTACACGCTTACCTTCTAGGTCTTTCAGGCTATTAAGTTTTGCACCTTTCGGCAGAACTAAATGCATGTCTTCTGGATAAAGGTTAGCAATGATACGAACCTTGTCTTTTTTGTCACCTTTGAATTTGCCAGTACCCTCAAAGCCTTGAGTTACACTTTGTGCTCCAGCTAAACCAGCTTCAAGGTTTCCAGCCTGAACTGCATTCATGTTGAAAACAGATGCATTTGTCGAAACAGCGATTGCTACTAGACCGGGAACTCCGCAAGTTCCACCTTTGTCGCATGAGCGAGCCCCTGGAGGACTAGAAATGGCGTTAGCAATAAGACCACCGATCGGAAAATAGGTGCCACCAGCACCGCCCGTCCCAATTCTGAAAAATGTCATATCAGCTGCTTGGGCAACCCCGCCCATCGCAAAAAGCGAAACAAGAGCTGTTGCGAATAGTTTCTTCAAATATCTCATATTCTCCTCCTTTATTTTTATGTCCAAACTTGTGTTTCACTTAGAATTCTGGCGTAACCATATCAGGCACTGAAAAGCTTAATCAGCCAAGAAACCAGAACACACCACTCATTATATAATAAAGTAGACAACCGAACGCCTATTTAACCAAATTATAAAAACTGTTATAATTATAAGTTATTCTTATAATTATAACCTAATTGACGACTTCATTTGGAGATTAACGTGCTAAAATTATGGCACCTGACAGTGATTAGAGAAGTAATAAATACTGGCTCGATTTCCAAAGCAGCTCAGGCTCTAGGGCGGTCTCAACCAGCATTAAGCTTAGTGATTGCTGATGCAGAAACACAAATTGGCTACAAATTATTCAGACGTCTAAATGGTCGCCTCCAACCAGTCCCTGAAGCAAAATATTTTTTGGAACGCGCCGAAGAAATACTCGAAAAAATGAGAAACCTCGAACGATTTATGGTCGGAGGTTCGAATCAACCTTTTCAAATCCGTATTGCCTGCATGCCAGTGTTATCAGAGATATTCTTGCCAAAAATTATCGCCGACTTTGCGGCAGAACATAAAGATGCTCACTTCTACCTCAGGGCTCAACCATCTGCGCGAGTTCATGAAAGCATTGCCTCTCAGCAATTCGACATTGGCTTTGCGGAAAACCCAAATAAGTCTGAACTTTATTTTACCAAAGATTTTTCGTTGCCTACTATGATCGCATTGCCAGAAGGTCACTTGCTTTCTTGTCATAGTGTGCTTACACCAAAACACCTAGATAACGTGCCATTTTCGACATTTTTGCCCGAACATGAGTTAACCATTCAACTGAGAGCCGCCTTTGAAAGCGTTGATGCCAAGCTCAATATTCCATTTTTCCTTCAAAACGCTGCAGCGCAATATTCTATTGTGGAGAATGGTCACGCTGTTGGCTTTATGTCTTTGCTCAGCGTTTGGTTGTACCAAGAAAACTGGGAAAAGAGCTCTAGAAAAAAAATAATTTTTCGACCTTTTGCGCCTCAAATATATCAAAACATAAGCTTAATTACCCCAAGACACCGACCCCTCCCCCTTATCAGCCAATTGTTTTCAGCAAAACTGGAAAAATCAGTTCACAACATATTCAGCGAGACAAAATCTCAATTTCAACTCGATGAATTGGAAGAGTTAAATTGAAGCATGAGTAATTTTAAAATGAGACGGCCGGCAGTGATCATGGAAATCTGATTTAGATCATTTTGAGGGGCTAGCTCAACTACGTTCAGCCCCACGATATTACCTTTCTTAGCTAACTCCTTAAATAGTTCAACCATTTCCCACCACATGATGCCACCAGGAGCCAAAGCGATAGTGCCAGGAATAACTGAGGGGTCGAGGCCATCAACATCCAGAGATACAAAAAAATTTCCACCCACTGGCAGGCTATCCACTACTGACTTCACCCCGTTAGCATGTATTTCTTTAGCGCTGTGAATTTTTGCTCCCCATCGGCGTGCTTCTTCGAGATCTGACGTCTTAGAACTCCCAAATGACCTTATTCCAATCTGATGAATGGCCGATATATGTGCCAACTCAGAAGCGCGACGCATTGGACTGGAATATCCGTCTTTCTCGCCAAATCGCTCATCTCGCCAATCCAGATGGGCATCGATTTGAATAATCGTTATGTTGTTTAAGCCATTAAGCCCCCTGATGACAGGGTTTGTAATGCCATCATCCCCTCCAATTGAGACTGGCAATGCACCCTTTTTTATTGCGTAACGCACAGCTTCTTCAGCATCATCATAATGCCGCTGTATATCATTTGCATTGAGTGGAATATTCCCTCCATCGATAAGTTTGAATTGGGAAACAGCATTTTTCCCTGACATGTCTGTGTCGATAACATCATGGTCAATAAGAATGCGTGAAGAGGCTGCCCGAAGAGCATTTGGAGCGCGTGATTGGTCGTTAGGAAACTGTGAAATTTGGTATGGCTTGCCGTGGGGGATTCCAAATATTACAGCTTGCGCATCAAGTTCTCGCCAATCTGTTACAATAGGCAAATTCACAAAACTGCAAGGAGTTGGTCGGTCAGTTTTTGGTATCTTTTTCATCGTTATTTTTTCATCATTTTTTGCATATCATTTTGGTAGGCAAATATTGCCGCATTCCC
The DNA here is from genome assembly GCA_002348585.1 of Alphaproteobacteria bacterium UBA2954. Taxonomy (GTDB): domain Bacteria; phylum Pseudomonadota; class Alphaproteobacteria; order Puniceispirillales; family Puniceispirillaceae; genus JADHLI01. Next base: position 22,764 of record DEBO01000023.1, read on the forward strand.
TCCTGTGTGTACATACAATACACGGCTCCCAGCGCCTATTAGGCCATCAGCAATAAGGCCTGGAATGGCAGCAAAAGATTTTGCTGTATATACAGGGTCTAAAAGATGTCCTTCATTTTTAGCCATAAGTTTAATAGCATTTTCTGCTAACGGCCCTATTTGTCCATAACCTGGTTCAAAAGCTTTGTCCCACAAAAAAATATCTCGCTCTGTCAAAAAATTTGGGCAACCTGAAAAGGAATTAAACAACCCACACAAACGCCTAAATCTTTCAAACTGCATTTCATGATTGCGGCGTACACAAGAACCAATAACTTTTGTTGAGGGACTTAGTTGCTTCATTCCTGCTGCTAATCCAAGATGTGTAGCCCCACTGCCTGAAGCTACAATCACATAGTCAAACGTTAAATCTAGTTGACCAGTAATTTCTTCAACACACCGATAATATCCTAATGCACCAAGAGGAGGCTTGTTCCCAGACAAAGGAATGACGTATGGGTTTTTACCTTCCCCTTCCAATTTTTCCGCTAAAACATAAAGCGCTCTATCAGCTCCCTCCTCATCTTCCCCTTCAGGATAATGAATGATCTCTGCGCCAAGAAGGTTGCTAAGCAGAACGTTTCCAGAATTTTTATAAATGTTATCCTGCTTCAAAACCCGTTGTTCGAGCTGGAGAATGGGCTTTATCCCAAACCGAGCAGCACAGGCTGCAGCTAAACGCACAAAATTTGATTGAACAGCTCCAGTTATCAAGATTGTGTCTGCATTTTGGGCAGAAGCTTCACCAAAATAATACTCTAACTGCCTTGCTTTATTTCCACCAAAAGATGGACCAGCCAGATCATCCCGCTTCATCCAAAGTTCAATGCCTAGCTTCTTTGAGAGACTCTCTAAAGGAATTAATGGTGTTTCAAAATCAATAATGCTCTTGCGCGGCTTAGACGACACAAACTCAGCGAGCTGGCTATTTGTTTGATTCAACATCGGCAAACCGTAAGCTGATATTCCTGTGCGAACAACCCAACTTGTTCTCGAAGATCATTCAATATTCTCAAAATGACTTACAAAGTATGATGCAACTTAGCAGGTTAAAAATGAATAAAAAAAGGAAATTATTTGTCACTTACAATGCATAATATTTTGCTAATACAACTTGTTTGAAGTTGCGGTGCATAGAAATAATGGAAGATTCACAAGAAGAGAAATTCAGCTATTCTCAATTAAATTCAGCTATTCTCAATTAAGAAGTACCAACCGTAAGCCACAACAAGCGCCGGCAATGCAGAATAAGCAGTCGCTACTATTGCAGCCTTGGGAGCCATTGCTATAGCTGGAAATAACGCATCACCGTCATTACTTATAGCATTGCCAATTTGGGCAGAAAGAGGGATGAAGCCCGAAAGGTACATCGTAGTTATAAGCATCTGTGGACCACATCCAGGCAAGAAGCCAATTAAGATTGCTATTAAAGGCGTAAATGCCGCCATTGGCGCGAACACAGTGCTCAAGTCAAAATCTGCAAAGTGTACAGTTAATTCAAACACCAAAAAAGCAATAACAACCCATCCTGTAACGAAATTAGTGTCGCTTATTGCGCGTCCTATTACACCTTCATAGTGCCCCTGCCGGGTCGGGATTTGAGTGAAAATACGAGGTAAAGCCCACATGCTAAAGCATAAAGCTCCTCCAACAAAACCCCATACGGTTGCAGGACTTTTCACACTTTCAAATCCTAGAAGAGCATCTAAATCATATTGGAACGCCAGCGCAAAACCCATCACAATGCCGGGAATAACCAGAAACATCCATAGTCTATCGAGCAATTTGATTGATAACCCTCTATTGCCGGTCAAGACTTTGGTGGACTTCACACCTTTTATTTTTTCTTCATGTTTCGGACGCATGAAATCAGGACCATGGATCAAGTCCGTGATCAAACCTGTTAATGCACCAACGATAAAGCTTATCGCAATGATTAACATGCCTGTTGCAGGCTCTTTAGCTATGAGCAGGAAAGCAGCATCACCCATCGTTGCCGTTAATGTGGCTAAAAGTGACCCAAAACTTAAATTTCCAGAGACATATCTTGTGACAACAATGATTGCTCCACCACATCCTGGCAATGCTCCAAGTGCCGATGCAAGCAAAACTTGCCATCGGCCGCTTCTTGCCAAAACAACTGATAGGTCAAATTTAAAAAGTTTTTCGATAGAAAAAAACAAGAGAAGAGTTGCAGCAACAAACGTCGAAACCGCAAGGTAGGCTTCAGAGACTGCAGATACAACAACATCAATGGCAGATGGATCAACCATCGATATAATGATTACAGCAATAATGATAAGGAGCAGCGTCTTGTTGATAGGCTGCTCAATTGTATTAATGCTAGTAGCCGGAACTGCGTTGCTCATATTGTCTCAAATCCAAAAACTTTGCCACCATAAGTAGGGAGAGGATTGATTAACATGACCAAAATTATCCTTAGCCTTTAAAGTATCTGTATGTTTACTCTTAAATTATACGCTTATCAAGTTAG
>DEBO01000023.1:25685-26164 GCA_002348585.1 Alphaproteobacteria bacterium UBA2954
AAGAAGGCGGTAATCCTCCAGCTTATTGTTTTTGAAAGAGGCTATAGAATTTCAAAATTCGCAAAGGCCAGTAAATTTACAAGTAAACCACTAAATTAAACTTCTTTCTGATTTGCAATTTGAGAGGGCAGACCAAATTCTGTCTGGCAGATCTTTGCTAACCGTTTGACACCTTCATCAATTGTTGCGGCATCTGGATAACCAAAACACAGCCGCATATGCTGGCTAGCATCTGCAGCTGATGACCATTCAACACCTGGATTGATCGATACACCATGTGCAACTGCCACTTCAGCAAGCCACTTTGTGTCAACAGTCTGCGGTAGTTTTACCCAAATAAAAATCCCGCCCATCGGCCTGCTATATTCAGCTGACGCCCCAAAATATTTATCAATTGTAGAGCAAATAATATCTGCCTTTCTGGCTAAATGTGCAGTTAGTTTTTCCACATGACTGTCAAATTGACGGTTGCAGAATTC
>DEBO01000023.1:26506-30724 GCA_002348585.1 Alphaproteobacteria bacterium UBA2954
GCTAAAACCAACTGTTCCAAAGCCCCGGAGCCAGCATCTGTTTTGTAGCTGAGGGCCCGCGCCAAAAAATCCCGTTTGGCGACCAGATAACCTACCCGCAAAGCCGGCGCCACTGTCTTGGAAAATGAGCCACAATAAATTACCCGCCCATCCTCATCCAGAGCATGGAGTGCAGGAGGACGATTGCCATCAAAGGTGAGATCAGCGTAACAATCATCTTCAAATACGGGCAAATCAAAAGCTTTAGCCAAAGCCAGCAAACCCCGCCGCCTTCCTTCTGGCATGACTGAACCGGTAGGGTTCTGAACAGTTGGAATTGTGTAGATATAACGTGGCCTTATACCCTTCTGCTTCAACTCAGTCAGCGCCTGCTCAAGAGTATCCAAGCGCATCCCATGGGAGTCAGCAGGCACACCAACAAAACTCACATCCAGCCTGTTAAAGCGCGCATAAACACCCTCATAATTTGACGCCTCAATTACCACCGTATCACCGGCGCGCAGCAATGTCTGATTGACAAGGTCAAGCGCCTGCAAAGAACCGGAGACGAGAAGAATATCATCAGCATCAACACTCATGCCAGCTCGATTGTGCAGGCTGCCTGCCAGAAACTGGCGCAACCCAAGATATCCCAGAGGCCCGTCACCTAGCCCATATGCCGCCAGCCGCTTGCCATCAGCAGCCATCACTGCTGACATACAATCCGTCAGTTCGTCTACTGGAATCAGAGCTTCATCATTGTGTCCACCAACAAAGTTATAGGCAGTAAAGCCTGTCCAAGGCCCTATTGCGGGAAGTGTATCTGCAGGCAGGCTGTTCGCAAAATCAAACATCGTTACAGCTCCTTTAAATTTTGGCTCAACTCAGCTTATACAGACAGGCCAGTCAGATGATGCCCATCCTGTTGTAATCTTTTTGCCAAATGCGCGATGTGAGCAGGCCCTACCTCACAACAACCGCCAATGATGCGAGAACCTGCATCAATCCACAAACAAGCGAAGTCAGCATAAGCATCAGGGCTGAGGTCTGAACGGGCGCTTAGACTCGCAACTGTTCCGCCAGGCCTCAGTGCATCAATTGAGGTAAATCCGTTTGCGTAACCACCAAAAGGAATGGGCAGATCTTTTAATTGGCTTATTGCCGTACTGACAGCCTCAGGTATAGAACAATTTATCATCAAACCGGCGGGGCCAAGCGGCAGCAACTGTTCTATCGCCTGCTCTATTGTCTCACCCGATCGCATTGTGTTTGTGCCATTATCCTTTACAGTCAAACCAACATATCCAGGCACAGCTGTTTCCTTGACCGCAGCAAGGGCTGCTTTTGCTTCTGTAATATTGGACATGGTTTCAATCAGAAATACATCTACAGCCGATGCCTGCAGACTGACTAGCTGACGATAATCAGCAAGCGAAGCTTCATAGTCCATGCTCACCTCAGCAACATAAGACCCAACCAATGGTGGCAGACATCCGGCGATCTGAAGCGTGTCGTCACCCGCTTCAACAACCGCATTATGGACCAGCCGCAATGCGGTATTATGAATGTCCTGAATCTGGCTGACATCGCCATCTCTGCGCAGACGCGGTGGTGAAGCTGTATATGTATTAGCTGTAATCACTCGTGCACCGGCAGCAATAAAATCACGATGTACCGCGCTTACCAGCTCAGGTTCATCATACATGACTTTCACAGACCATAGAGGGTGCGGGTCTGCCTTTGCCCGGTTCTGTATTTCCTGGCCCAAACCTCCATCAAGAAATGCAATTTCAGCCATCAAGATGCTCTTTTTATTTCTCAACCTGATGCACTTCTATCACATTGCCATCGGGATCATAGAAGAAAATCTGATGCCAGCCAGCAACAGCCCGATCACCCCAGTCTGAATAGGGAACACCCAGGCTATCAAGATGGGCCATAAAAGCTTGAATATCATCTGTGCGGTAAGCGATATGGCCACGTGCAACAGGATTGACAACATGACCTGTTTTGAACCCAGCTTTTATGTCCTGCGCCGCTAGATGCATCTGAATATAGCCATCTGTAACAAAGGCTACATCTCCAGAATATCCTTTTTTCTTTTCCAGAACAGGCAGGCCCTCTGTTTCTGTATGCAAGCCAATCACATCACGATAAAATTCATCCATGACCTCTACCTGCTGGGTAGATAAATTGATATGATGTAGGGTTAATTTCACGGGTTAGCTCTCCACTCACAATTCAGTTAATTCCAAGACAGGCTAGACTGAACCAGAAGAAACACCAAGTTTTCAATTGCTAGTCAGGCCGGTTTTGTCTTGCTATGACCTTATTCTGCTTTTACGTTTCTGATTGAGCTTAAAAATGATAATTGACAAAAATATATAAGCATATGCGGATGACCATTAAGCAACTTGTCTCCTTTCTCAAAAAGCACTTTCCGCAAGTTGCTGACGATTTCATCGTGCATATTAGCAATGAAGACAGGCTGTCCGTGGAAATGCCTGTGAATGAAAAGCATCTGCGTCCAGGCGGCACAGTATCTGGCCCATCCATGTTCGCATTGGCTGATGTTGCTTTTTATTTGGCAATTCTAAATAAAATAGGGCCAGAGGGACTGACTGTCACAACCAATGCCACGATAAATTTCATGCGTAAACCCAAGTTAGAAACGCTTTTGGCCATCCCGCAGATTCATAAGCTTGGCCGGCATCTGATTGTGGGAAATGTGCTGATCTCCACTTTATCTGATCCGATGTTCGAAAAACCGGTTGCCTCTGCCAGCCTGACCTATTCGATCCCACCAAAACGGGAGACATCGTGATGAACCATAAAACAGCGCTTATAACAGGTGCTGCACGCGGAATCGGACTGGCCACAGCGCAACTGATGACAGCAAGAGGCTATAAAGTGGCGATGGTTGATCGAGATGTCGATGAGCTGAATGCAGTTGTGACCAACCTTGACCAGGCTGAAGCGTTTTTCTGTGATGTTTCTGTGCCTGAGGAAACAGCAAAAACGGTCAAAAGCGTTCTAGCCTGGACCGGACAGATCGATGTGGTGGTCAATAATGCTGGGATTGCTGACTTTGGACCAATCGAGGAAACCGACTTTGTTTGCTGGCGTAGGGTCATGGCAACGAACCTGGACGGTGTATTTCTGGTTTCGCAAGCCTGTTTAAGCGCGCTAAAACAAACAAAGGGGGCGATTGTGAATATCGCGTCTATTTCTGGGCTTCGGGCATCAACCCTCAGGGTGGCCTATGGCACGTCAAAAGCTGCGGTCATCCAACTGACGCTGCAGCAGGCTGCGGAGCTAGGTGAATATGGCATACGGGCAAATTGTGTCTGTCCGGGGCCTGTGCGCACCAAACTGGCCATGGCTGTGCACACACAAGATATTATCGATGCCTATCATGACGCCCTGCCGCTGAACCGCTATGGCAATGAGAGCGAAATCGCTGAGGCGATCAGCTTTCTCGCTTCAGATAAGGCAAGCTATATCACAGGACAAGTTCTGGCGGCTGATGGTGGCTTTGAGGCCACAGGCGTTGGTCTGCCAGCTTTACGGAAATAAAAGGCGTATTTCCCGGTTCTTAAGCTGATGCAGCACATAGTTAGTACTGAACTGCCTTATTTTCTGCTGGACAAAAAAAGGCAACTACCGGTTTAATGACATATGTCTGCTCGGGTTTTTGTTACCTCACCACAATTGTCAGCTGTTTCATGGATGCTATTGGCTTGCCTTGCTTTATCCATGATTGCTGCAATTGGAAGGCATGCAGCCCTGGCGGGTCTACACCCGTTTCAGACCGTTTTTTTAAGACTCTTCATCGCTCTTTTGCTCTTGCTGCCCTTTGTGTTTCACACTGGGTTGGAAAAATTTAAAACATCTGTTTTTAAACTGCACCTTTTCCGCGCTGCAAATGGCATTTGTGCGATGTGGCTTTGGTTTTATGCAGTCGCTTTTATACCTATTGATGAGCAAACTGCACTTAGCTTTTTGGCACCAATTTTTACGACCATAGGCGCCTTTGTGTTTTTAGGAGAAATTGTCAGAATTCGCAGAGTTACTGCTATTTTCATAAGTATTTGCGGTGCGCTCATAATATTAAGACCTGGGTTTGTCGAATTCAGTTTTGGGCATAGTATTTCAGTTTTGTCTGCTCTAGGTATGGGTATTTCGATGCTGTTGGTTAAAAGTCTGACTGCTCATGATAGCGCTTTAAAAATTGTTTTC
>DEBO01000139.1 GCA_002348585.1 Alphaproteobacteria bacterium UBA2954
CCGCGAGCTTGACCAGGCTCAGATAGCCACCACCAGCCCAGAGGCATTCACAACAGAAGGTCTGAACAGGTTTAACAGATTGGGCAAAACCTGCCGATCAATCCATTATGGAGGCGATTGTTATAATTATGCGCTTCTGGCTGCAGGGCATCTTGATCTGGTTATGGAACATCAATTGGCAACGCATGATTTTATGGCTTTGATTCCTGTTTTAAAAGGGGCTGGAGCTATTGTGACAGACTGGTCCGGGCAGCCGCCTGATTTATCTTCTGATGGCTCTCTCCTTGCGGCAGCTACGCCTGAGCTTCATAAAGCTGCCCTTGATGTGATCAGCTAAATGAGTTTGTCTTAAATTATATTGAAAGACTGGGCAGTTAAGATGATTACCATTGCTTATCATGATGGCACGCCAGAGAATGAAAAACAGATCTTATGGGCAGAACGGCTGACCGCACGTCTGAAGCATATCAGACTGGTACCGCTGTCTGCCCCACATGCGGAAGATGCTTCCATCGCAATGGTCTGGCGTCCACCGGCAGGACGCTTGCGCCAGCTAAACCAGTTGCGCCTAATTGTCTCTCTTGGTCAGGGGGTTGACCATTTGTTCAGTGACCCGCATTTGCCTGATAACGTGCCTGTGGTGCGGCTTGTTGACCCTAATATGGCACATGCACTGTCGCACTGGGTGATTCTGGTCCTTCTAGATTATCTGCGTGATGGGCCGGCTTACAGATTGGCTGCCGCTAAACATCGGTTTGACAGTCTGCCACAACGCCAGACAGAAAAAATGCCTGTTGCGGTTTATGGGCTTGGGGCAATTGGTAGTGTGATTGCCCACCGTCTGGCTGCCATTGGGTTTGCTGTGCAGGGCTGGTCACGACACCCCCGAGATTTGGGGCGATCTATACAGACACATCACGGTGAGCAGGGTTTTCAAAATATAGTGTGCAGCTGTGTAGCTCATATCTGTATTCTGCCTTTGACTGCGAAGACAAAAAATCTATTTTCGGCTGATGTTTTTGCGGCAATGCCGGCTGGGTCTTATTTTATCAATGCTGGACGTGGCCATCAGGTAGAAGAAGATGCGCTGCTGAACGCAATCCGTACAGGTCATCTTGGTGGGGCAGCTTTGGATGTATTTGTTGAAGAACCGCTGCCAGACACACATCCGTTCTGGACAGAAACCCGCATTGCCATCTGGCCTCATGTTGCTGCGCAAACCAACCCTGATACAGCTGCTGATCAAGTTGCTCAGGCCATTTCAACCGTTCTGGCTGGAGGTCAACCTGAACACATTGTTGATAAGTTCAAAGGCTACTGATCGGCTTTTGCAAGGTGTTTGATATAAGCAAAGCTGGTTCGCAGACCCATCGCTTCGCCGCCTTTTGGCCGTCCTGGCCTCGCAGTTAAATTCCACGCCATAACATCAATATGGGCCCAGTTTACCTGTTTGCCTGTAAAACGTCTCAAGAATAAAGCTGCTGTGATAGCCCCTCCATAACCGCTTGCATTTCCTGTACTGGACAGGCCTGCCTGACCAGCATCAAGATAGCGATCATACGCATCAAATAAAGGCAGCTGCCACAACGGATCATCAACATCTTCGCCAAGATCCATCATGTCTCGGGCGGTCTGTTTTTGGTTGCAAAACAGGGCAGGACATTCGGTGCCTAATGCAATGCGGGCGGCTCCTGTCAGCGTGGCAAAATCAAGCAGGAAGTCAGGCTGTGGATGATCATCATCATGCAAGGCATGATACAGAGCATCCGCTAGCACAAGTCGGCCTTCTGCATCCGTGTTACCGACCTCAACGGGGATTCCGGCTGCTGTGTTAATCACATCAAGCGGGCGCATGGCCTGTGCAGAAATCGCATTTTCGGCAGCAGCGATCAGTACACGCAACCGGCAGTTTATGTCGGCTGTCATCAGCGCAGCCGCAATTCCCAGCACATGGGCAGCGCCCCCCATGTCCTTTTTCATAATTTCCATTGCTTTTGACGGCTTGATATCCAGACCGCCACTGTCAAAGCTGATGCCTTTGCCTACCAGCGTGATCACTGGGCCGCTGTCGCCCCATAGCAGCTGTATCATGCGAGGCCCAACCTCCGAAGCCCTGCCAACAACATGCAAGGCAGGCGCATAGCTTTCCAAAGCCTCACCGCTGACCAGAGAAAAACGGGCAGAAAAGGCTTGTGCAATTTCACGCGCAGCCTGCTCAATGCCAGCAGGTGTCATCTGATTTGCAGGCAGATTTACCATTTCGCGGACAATGTGCGTGCCCAAAACAAGCGCAGAGCTATCCATGCACAGAGCCGTATCGCTTAGGGCCAGCTCAGGCAGGGCTTTGTCAGTATCTGTTGTCTTATGTGGGGCGAACTTGTATTGGGCCAGCCCCCAGCCCAGTTGGATGTCACTAACAGCTATATCTGCTGCAAAGGTAAAGTCAGGTTGCCAGCTGCCTGTTGGAAGATCTCTGGCTGCCTTGGCAATATCCCACAGAGGCGTTTTACCCATCACAACCACAGCGCTTCCCATGCTGCCATTTTGATCAGGCAGGCAGGTGAACTGGCCTGCATTTGCATTGAATTTTGTTGTCTTCAGCCAGCTCTGCTGGCTGTCAGCCTGTACAGCAGCAAAGTCATTAAATCGTCCCTCTTGCACAATAAACAATGGCATGCTGGCTTCGCTTGGGGCGGTCAGTCCGGTTCTGCAGGAAAGTATTTTCATATCACATGGTCCTGTTTGGCAGAGAAGATGTGGTGTTTCAGTCAGGCTTTAGCTGCTTCTTGCCTGCGACAAGCGCATATTAGAGGGCAGACAAGCGACCAGATATACGCCGCGGATAATGAGATAAAGAATAAATGCAAACAGTAAACCGTCAAGATAATGCATATCAAAAAAGCCAATTGATAGAAGGCTAATAAGCCTGGCAAACACAGAAAAGGATATGAACATACCATTGCGTTTCTGCAAGGGACTTGCCGTGCCAACAAATACGCCATCCATCTGAAAGGCAAGAAACGCTGAAAGTAGAATGGCCAGCACCTATATCTAAATCTCCGATTTTAGATTCAACAGCTCTAGCTGGCTGGTCATCAGGTACAGGATAATGGGCTTTAACAAAAACAGGATGCAGCTGATTAGGACAGCTGTAAACCCAGCTAGAATGAAGCTTTTTCTGATCATTATGCGTAGGCCTGAAGGATTTCGATTCCAACCATCTGCCCGGTAAGGGTCTCAGTTGCATGTGCAAAACCATCAAGGATGAAGGCAATGAATCCAAATGGAACTAGTATAATCTGTATACTGGCTAGTTCAACATCGCCAAGGCGAGCCGCTTGGGAAATAAGCAGGGCCTCCACAGCCCAAGTCAGCAAGGTGCGCAAAGACAGGTTTTTGGCAATCACCAATAGGTTTCACCATTCAGCTTTGTCTTTCAATTGTTCACGCGACACAGATTTTATCTTATGTATCATCGGCTGACAGGGTCGCAGAATAATCACAACCATTAAGCCTAATCCTACCCATTCCGCACAGACTGATGCCAAGGCTACCCCGGCCACCTCTCAGCCCTGGTACAAATAGCAGGTTCAGAAGAATATTCATCAGACACACAGTCAGCGGTTGAAACATACAGAGCCGCATTTTCTGTAATCCAAACAAGCTGCCTAGAATCACTTCATTTTACAGTGTTGCTGGCAGGTTTCAGATACGACGATATTAGGTGTGCGGAGCTGTCGTGATAATCATCCTGTCACATCCTTTAGTTATAGTGCAGGTGCGCGAGCGGACTTTATTTCGTTTATGGCCTGGGCAGCTCACTGAGTGCGGTTATAGGCCCCTCGTCCAAAAGAGAAAATTTCCATACTTCGGCTCTTTCTGATAATCGGTATACCTGAATGTACCTTTATATCACTGGTCTCGGCTTCAGATATAGGCTAAATTCACCTATAGTTTTCTGATAGTCGTCCGGTTAAATCTTCAAAAGCATTACCTCTTGCCCATTTCATCCGCATCACAACAGAGCCCTGCTTCGTGGCACAACCAGCTGGCCGGATGGGTCCACCGTCGCTCCACCTTGTGGATTTTTCTGTCCGTTCTGGCCTTTGGCATTCTTGTTGGTCATCAGACCCTTGGCGTGATTGATAGAGATGAGGCACGGTTTGCACAGGCTAGTAAACAGATGTTGGAAAGTGGCGATTATATCACGCCGCGCTTTATGGATGAATTACGGGCAAAAAAGCCTATCGGAATTTACTGGCTACAATCTTTTTCTGCCACTCTGTTTGGACAAGCGGATATTGCCAGCTACCGCCTGCCCAGCCTTGTTGGGTTTCTGCTTAGCCTTGTTCTGATCTTTCGCTTCAGCCGCTCTCTCTGGCCGTCCTCGTCTGGATCTGCACAGGGGCTAATAGCGGTTTTGCTTTTAGCTTCCTCACCCTTGCTTATTGCTGAAGCTCATCTGGCCAAAACAGATTCAGTTCTCCTGGCGGTTCTGCTTGCCCAGCAATTGATGTTATGGCGGATCTACAAAGACAGACTAAATGAAGATCCGCGTCCGCCCTGGCTAGCATTCTGGATTTGTCTGTCTTTTGGTATTCTAGTCAAAGGACCAATTGGTCCGCTTCTAGCGCTGACAAGCTGTGTTCTTCTATGCGGGTTTGATCGAAATGTAGGCTGGTTGAAAAAGCTGCAGTTGTTCAAAGGTATCCTTGTGACCTGCTGCCTTGTTCTACCCTGGGCAATTGCAGTAAGCACAGCAACAGACGGGGCCTTTCTGGACATTGCGATCAAAGGTGATTTTCTGTCCAAGATTAAGTCGGCACAGGAATCACATGGTGCGCCGCCAGGAACATATTTGGCTTTGTTGGGGCTGCTGTTCTGGCCTGGACTAGCGTTTTCTGGCCAGATAGCAGGCCTTGGACGTCAGCTTATTACTGGGGATGCTTCACGATTTTGTCTGGCCTGGTTTGCAGGCTACTGGTTGATTATTGAATTTGTTCCGACCAAATTGCCGCATTATATTCTGCCTGCCCTTCCCGCTCTTGCATTGCTTACCAGTCACGCGTTGTTCGGCAGAGTAATGTCGCCATCACGCCTGAAACGGCTAATTTCTGAAGGGTTCATATTTCTAGCAGGCATTTGTGGACTGGTGTTGATGGCGGCTCTTGTCTGGGCATCTGTCCGGTTTGGCGGCGTAACAGGTGGTCGCGCCTTTCTCTTTGCCCTGGTCACGGCCTGTCTGATTGCTGTGTGCCTATGGCGGTTATGGCTCTGGCGAAAGTATCACCAGCTGGCAGATATATTGGTGGTCCTGGGTTGTGGTGCGCTTGCACATATCATTGCCATTGCAGGTATTGTTGCTGGCGCGTCTACCATTCATATTTCCAGCCGTCTTACCGCAGAAATTAAAAGGCTGCCCAACCAGCCAGCAGTTATTAGTCTTGTTGGCTATCATGAACCATCTGCTGTTTTTCATCTTGGCCGTGATATTCTGCTGCTGAATGCAGATGAGGCGGCTGTGTTTATGGCTGATTCAAAAGATGGTCTCGCTGTGGTTGAAAAGTCAGAACGGGAGGTTTTTATAGGCTTGGCTGATAAGTTAGGTCTAAATCTGGTCATCTCAGCTCGTATCAGTGGGTTCACTATTTCACGCGGCCGGGACATTGAACTGATCTTATATCAGCGCTCCAACCTCTGACAAACGTTGTAAAGGGCGCGCCTCATTGACCTTGAAGGGCTCAGCCGGTATAGCATGTCTCGTAATAAACTCACTTAGATTGTATGTAAATTTACCGGACCAAAATCATAATGCTACAAACAGTCCCCCCAGATATCTCTGTTCTTGTGCCCGTGATGAATGAACAGGGAAATATTAGGCCATTGATTGATGAAATTACAGCTGTGTATGCAGGTAGGTCGTTTGAGATTATCTATGTGAATGATGGCAGTGATGACGGCACAGCCGATGAGCTACAAAGAGCTGCCGCTACTGTCAAACAATTGCAGATTCTGACCCATGAAAGACGCACGGGCCAGTCTGCAGCTTTGCGCACAGCCCTTTACCAGGCGCGTGCGCCACTGATCGCTGTTCTGGATGGTGATGGTCAGAATATTCCCTCTGATCTGCCTGCTCTTGAAGCTGCTTTGCTGAATATCCGTCCTGCCAAGGGGATGGCTGCCGGCGTGCGCGTGGCGCGCAAAGATACTGGCATGAGGAGGTGGGCATCTGCCTTTGCCCGATCTGTCCGCCGTGCACTGCTTGGTGATGATCATCCAGACAGTGGCTGTGGTATAAAGATCGTCGATCGTGACCTGTTTATGCGCCTGCCTTTTTTCAACCATATGCATAGATTTATGCCGACCCTTATCCGGGGTGAGGGCGGTAGGGTCGTGGCGGTTCCTGTCGCCCATCGTGCGCGTATGGCCGGTCAGTCCAAATACGGCATTCTTGACCGACTTCTTGTCGGGATTACAGATCTGTTTGGGGTGATTTGGCTGATGCGCAGGCGTGCTGATCCCGGACATGTGACTGAACATTCGCCGCCCCAAAAATCGAAAGCACGCGCAGACAGAAAACCCTCAGCAAAAACTGCGGCTGCTGTCAGAAAAAAATCTGCGCAGGAAGGTTAAACATGCTGGATGCAATCTCATCTATAATTGGTGAAACTGCGCTGTTGCTTGGGCGGGGCCTGCTTACAATTATACCGTTTTTGCCAAAATCCTTGGCGACACACCCAGAACAGCTGATGATTATCATTGGCTTTGGAGGTCAGGGTCTGTTTGCCATGCGGTTTATTATACAGTGGCTAAAATCTGAAGGTGAAGGCAGATCTGTGATCCCGCTGGCCTTTTGGTATTTTTCGATCGGCGGGGGGCTGGTCCTGTTTTTATATGCTTTATGGCGCAAGGATCCTGTAATTATCTGTGGGCAGGGGCTGGGACTGTTTATCTATCTGCGCAATTTGTATCTGATTTATCGTGAACGCCAGCCGGCCTGAACCTGCCTACAAGCGTGTCTCGCCCATCGCCAGAATCAAATGCCAGTGCTCTTCTGATACAGGCACAACGGACAATCGTGATTGTCTGACAAGGGCCAGCCCAGCCAAACGGGGTTCAGTTTTAATGTCTGCCAGACTGACAGGTTTCTGCATATCTTTGATGGCCCTTACAGTAACCATGCCAAACCGGCCTGTCGGGTCGGTAGGATCCAGATGCCATGTTTTGATCACATCTACAATACCAACGATACGCTTTTCATTGACAGAGTGATAAAAAAACCCCAGATCGCCTATCTGCATGGCTTTCATGTTATTGCCGGCCTGATGGTTACGCACGCCATCCCAGCCTTCACCTTCGTCTCCTTTTGCGAGTTGGTTCTGCCATGACCATGTTCCTGGTTCTGATTTAAATAACCAATATGCCATCGCCGCGCCTTTCATTTCTCAAACTTAATTTGCCCTGCCGCTCACTCTTGTCCGGCCTGCCGGGAAAGCAACGCTAAGATCCGGGTGTTAATATCTGCATCGCCATTCACAATATCATCTACCGCAAAACATATTGGCAGTTCAATGGTCTCATATTTGGACCTGGCTTTTAATATTGATGCTGAAAACCGTCCTTCTGCAAGTGATGTGGGTACAGGCTTGCCGCTGCCCAGAGCAAAGCCAAACGCCATATTGCGTGAATGTAACCCGGAACAGGATAAAACCAGATCTCCCATCCCGGCCAGGCCGGATATGGTGTGACTTTCTGCACCTAGCTTACTTGCCAGACGTGCTGTTTCTGCAAGCCCTCTTGTGATCAAACCGGCTCGGGCATTATCACCAAGACCCTGGCCTGCACAGATGCCAGCCGCAATAGCGATGACATTTTTGACCGCGCCGCCCAATGCCGCCCCGATCATATCACTGCCCTGATACAGCCTCAAACTGCTTGCTGAAAACTGCGCCGCAATCTGCGCAGACAAGGTAGCTGTGTTGCTTGCCGCCAACAGCGCGGTCGGCAGATCCCTTAGGACTTCATCAGCAAAGGATGGGCCGGTTAACATAGCCAGTGGGCGGTCTGTCAGATGGGGGCGGGCATATTCAGGCAGAAAAAGCCCGCCTTTATGTGGGTCTGAGACCAGACCTTTTGCGCAGAGCACAACTGGTGTGCCAACAGGGGCAAAGGAGTTAATTATTTTGAAACTCTCCTCATGTGCCGATACAGGAAGCACAAGATAAATCACATCAGCTGTCTGAAGACAGCGTGTATCATCTGTCACTTGAAAGCCGTCCAGTCCAATGACTTCAGGTAACTGGCGGATATGGCCAGTGGCAAGCTCAGCAACCGTCTGCTGCGATCGAACTAGGATCTGGCAGTCAAGAGCGACGTTTTTGCGCAATTGATGGGCAAGTGCTGCCCCCCAGCTGCCACCCCCCATAATGATGATCTTTTGCGTTTTTATCATATCGCCCAACGTGTCAATCTCGTTCTGAACTTTAACAGTCTTCGTTTGGATAACAAACTTTGCTTATTAGTTGCGCACACCGCGCCCTGGCGGCGGCGGCGCGGCCTCATCCAGAGGCCAGCGGGGACGCGGCGCAAAGGCAAATGAACTAGTTTTGCCTGCTATTTTATATTCATGTCCAACCCATGCGATCATAGCCCCATTATCTGTGCAAAGCGCCGCAGGGGGAATAAAGATTTCAAAACCATGCTCATTAGCTAGCGTCTTCAGCGCTGTACCGATTTGTTGATTTGCGGCCACACCGCCTGCAATGACCAGACGGCGTTCATTCTGGGACTCAGCAAAACGAACCAGTGCTTGTTTCACCCGATCACACAGGCTGACCGTAATTGCCTGTTGTAAGCTGGCTGCAAAGTCATTCACATTCTCATTGCCTGCTGCCACTGCCTGAGCCCATCTTTGTGCAACAGCTGTTTTCAGACCGGAAAATGAAAAATGGCAATCTGGCTTACCTTTGCGCGGATAAGGCAAGTGGACAGCTGAAGCATCGCCTGTTTTAGCGGCAGCCTCAATCGCGGGGCCGCCTGGATAGCCAAGGCCCAGCACAGCTGCGCTTTTGTCAAAGACCTCACCTGCTGCATCATCCATGGTTGTACCCAGCCGCTCATAATGGCCCGGGCCTAGCACGCTTAGCAGTTGCGTGTGACCGCCTGACACCAGCAGCAATAGATAGGGGTAGGCAAGATTATCTGTAAGCCGGGCGGTCAGCGCGTGCCCTTCCAGGTGGTTTACAGCAAAATAAGGTATACCTAGGGCAGAGGCCATCGCTTTGGCTGTCATTGTACCGACCAGGACTCCACCGATAAGTCCCGGCCCACCTGTGGCCGCAATCCCGTCCAAATCAGTCAGTTGGCATCCAGCGCCTTTGCAGACAGATTCGATCACTTTATCGATCACATCCAAATGCTGACGGGCAGCGATTTCCGGCACAACACCGCCATGTTCAGCATGCAGTGCAGCTGATGAGGTAATTTGCTGAGCTAAAATTGTCCTGTCTGAACGCACAATTGCCGCGGCGGTTTCATCACAGCTGCTTTCAAGACCAAGAATAAGGGTCTGTAGTTTTGTCATCCTGCGGTAATAGCCTAAATGACAGACAGCGTAAATGGGGGTTGCTCCGTGTTCCGGCTGTTTTGGTTTGTGCCAGTAAGTATCCTTTTGGTGGGTGGGAAAGAATGTTGCTTTTCAACTGGTTCTGGTTTTACCTTACGGTGGGAAAAAATAGGAAGTAAAGCGGATGCTGAAACATACAGCATTGCATGATTTGCACAAGGAACGTGAGGCAAAACTGGCACCTTTTGCCGGATTTGATATGCCTTTATATTATCGTTCAGGCGCGCTGAAGGAACATCTTTTATGCCGTGAACAGGCGGCTATTTTTGATGTCAGCCACATGGGTCAGATAGAGATAAAAAACCCGTCTATGCTTGCTGACAGTGCTGCTGAGAAAATCTTATCAGTATTAGAACAGCTTATCCCTGCTGATCTGCTTTCACTGATTGCTGGACAGCAACGCTATGGGTTGTTGCTGACACCGGAAGGTTGCATTGCGGATGATCTGATGGTCATGCATATGGGCGATAATATTCGCCTGGTGGTTAATGCGGCCTGTGTTCAAAAGGATATGCATTATCTGCGTGGTCACTTTGAAAACCGTCTGCCTGTAACCGTCACGCAATTGCCGCGGGCGCTTGTCGCTGTTCAGGGGCCAATGGCGGAAATGGTCCTGTCTGAACTGATTGCTGGGTTAGGAGATTTGGCTTTCATGCAGCTGGGGCACTTTTACTTTGACGGGCATGAGGTTCAGATTTCACGTTCTGGGTATACAGGTGAGGATGGATTTGAGATCAGTCTGCCAAATGCTGCTGCACGTTCATTTGTCGACGCAATATGTGCGACCGGTAAAGCGGAATTGGCTGGTCTTGTTGCTAGAGACAGTCTGAGGCTGGAAGCAGGTTTGTGCTTATATGGACAGGATATGGATGAAGGTGTTTCGGCAATGGATGCTGGGCTGGGCTGGGCGGTTAGCCGAGCGCGCCGATCCGGGGGCGAACGGGAAGGCGGATTTCAAGGTGCAGAAAGAACGTTGGCAGAATTCAAAGGCGGCGCTGCATGGCAACGGGTTGGCGCCCAGTCCCACACAAACAGACCTGTGCGCGCAGGATCACAGATATTTGCAGAGGAAACGGCAACAAAAGCTATTGGCAGTGTGACCTCTGGCTCACCTGCCCCATCTGTAGGCTGTCCTGTTGTGATGATGCGCCTCAAGGGAACACATGAAATCTCTGTAGGAGGTGTTGTCTGGGCTGATGTCAGGGGGCGGCGCATTGCGCTGACCGTTTGCAACATGCCTTTTTTTGCACACCGCTTTAAACGATAAGGGAGGATAGAATGGTAAAATATTCAGAAGATCATGAATGGGTAAAGCTTGAAGGAGATGTGGTGACTGTTGGTATTACAGATTTTGCCCAAAATGAGATGGGTGACATTGTGTTTGTTGAACTGCCTGAGCCGGGGACAGTTGTGTCTGCAGGCGGGGATATGGCAACAGTGGAAAGTTTTAAGGCTGCGTCTTCTGTTTATGCGCCGCTAAATGGTGAAGTCGTTGAAATCAATGACACGCTTGAAGCTGACCCGGCGCTGGTCAATACAGATCCCATGGGCGATGGCTGGTTTGTGAAAATAAAAATTGAAGACTCAGCTGCTTTCGACAAGCTTTTGGATGAAGAGGCTTACAAAAAGCTCACGCAGTAGTGAGCAGGTCTTCTAAAAAGTAAAAAGAAACTTATATCGTTTAATGTATAAAATACATACCCAAAAATCAGTTTGAAAGGTGGATATTATGATGAGTTACCGATCACTAGAAACTGATGCACAAGAACAATTTGTCGCGCGACACATAGGCCCGTCCCGCACTGATGTTAATCATATGTTGACTGCAATCGGTTTTGATGATCTTGAAAAGATGACGAAGGCAATTGTGCCGTCAAATATCCTCATGGGCAGGGATATGGCGCTAGCGCCGGCGATGAATGAGGAATCTCTTCTATCTCATATGCGCGGCCTCGCTGCTGAAAATACTGTGTTTACCTCTCTTATAGGTCAGGGTTATTATGGCACGATCACGCCACCTGTTCTTTTGCGTAATATTCTGGAAAATCCTGGTTGGTATACAGCCTATACACCTTATCAGCCTGAAGTCAGTCAGGGACGGCTTGAAGCGCTGCTGAATTTTCAGACGATGGTTTGCGATCTAACCGGGCTGGATATGGCAAATGCCTCTCTTTTGGATGAAGCAACAGCTGCTGCAGAGGCAATGGCTGTGGCCAGACGTGTAAGCAAATCTGTAGCAGATGTCTTTTTTGTTGATGAAGCCTGCCACCCTCAGACGATTGCCGTGATTGAGACACGAGCAGAACCGCTGGGTTGGCAGATCAAAATTGGAAGTCCTGTAAAAGAGTTCATTGCTGAGGAGGCGTTTGGCGTGCTGTTGTCCTATCCGGCATCAACGGGTGAGATTGATGATTTTTCTACCCTGACTGAGCAAGCCAAGTCGGCAGGGTGTTTTTGTGTTATGGCCTGCGATCTGTTAGCGTTAACATTACTGAAAGCTCCGGGTGAACTTGGTGCGGATATGGCTATTGGCTCTGCCCAGCGTTTTGGTGTGCCAATGGGCTATGGCGGCCCGCATGCAGCCTTTATGGCAACAGCTGACCGCCATAAGCGGGCTTTACCTGGCCGGATTATCGGCGTATCTGTGGATGTTGCTGGTCAGCCTGCTTATCGTTTGTCCCTGCAGACACGTGAACAGCATATAAGGCGCGAAAAGGCGACCTCCAATATTTGCACAGCTCAGGCTCTGCTTGCAGTGATGGCATCTATGTATGCGGTCTGGCACGGCCCTGACGGGTTAAAGGCTATTGCTGAACGTGTAAACAGGCTGGCCTGTATTTTTGCTGATGGTGCGCGTGCAGCAGGCCTGTCCGTTACCAGTGATTATTTTTTCGATACTGTTCACATCAAAACAGACACAGCAGATGAAGTGATGGAGGCTGCTGGTCGGGTAGGGTTCAATCTGCGCCGCACAACAAAAGGTGTTAGCCTGTCCTTTGATGAAACATCTAATGAACAGGTAGTCAAGACCCTATGGCAGATTTTTGGCATTGATGCAGATTTTGAAATCTGTGACCAAAAACGCCTCGGGTCTATGCCGCTGCCTCTTAACCGGCAGTCTGATTATCTGACCCATCCTGTATTTCATAATTATCGTTCGGAAACAGAAATGATGCG
>DEBO01000065.1 GCA_002348585.1 Alphaproteobacteria bacterium UBA2954
ATAAGGATGACTAGCCGCCTGTCAAACCGGTCAGACATGCGACCAATTGGATATTGCATGACTACATTTGCGATTGTGAAAGAGGCTAGAAAAATTGATCCCTGCTGATTTGTCATGCCGATGATGTTTGCAAAAACTGCACCCATCCCAAAAATCATTGATGCTGCGAAACCTTGCAATCCCATTCCCACAAAGGCCAGTGGCGAAATTTGGAATAAGCGGCGGAGCGGCACAGTTTCTGGTTCTAAAAATTCTGGTGCCTGAGATGCAGTAACCAATATCGGCACTACCGCCACTGAAACGAGAATTGATACAGTCAGAAATAGGATGTTGGTTATCCCATCATCAAGGCCGCCAAACAGTTGTCCTACGCTCAACCCAGCCATAGTAATGATCATGTAAACGGCCAGCATTTGGCCACGTGTTTCATTTGTGGACTTTTCATTTAGCCAACTTTCAACCACAATATACATGCCAGCATAGGCAAAGCCGGTGAACAAGCGCATGACCGTCCATAAAACTGGGTCCACCGCAATTATATGAATAAGAACGGCGGCTGAAGCGATAGCTGAAAGTGCACCGAATGTGCGGATATGTCCGACGTCCTGCAGAATTTTTGGCACTAAATGAGAGCCACCAAAAAAGCCAACAAAATATCCGCCCATCATCAATCCAGATACCGTTGTGGTGAAACCGGCAGACGAGGCCCTGACCCCTAATAGGAAGACCAGAATTCCATTCCCAATCATGATAAGTAACAGGCCAAAAAATAATGGCCATGAGGAAATTAAAGAGCGAAACATAATCATTGATCTCCGGACTAGTTTAGCATTACCTATCTCTCAGGATTTTACTGAAATACAATCTTCTTCTTACCTCTTTATGAAGCCTCGAATATCTGTAAGAAAAAGGTCTTGCTAATCTAAATCCGTCTCAAAAAAGTCGTGTTCAGATTAATCTCACGCTTTAATCGTAATAATCAGTCGGTCGACTGCAAAAAGCTATCTAATGCGGAAGCTATATGCCTACAGATATTTTCTATATGAAGGGGGATGTCGCCGGCTGTTGCTAGACCAAGCTGGTCTGCTAGAGCTTGCCAGGTTTGAGGGTTTTCAGACGCAGTCATTTCACCTGATGACCTGCCCAGACATAGGCTTGTAAAGTGAAGGATAAGCTCCAAATCATGCAGACCTGAGCATACTTTTCTGATCATATCCTTCTGGCTAGACTTTCGGATTAGCTTTTGCAGCATAATTTGAGCACCGCCTGCAGGATCACTTACTAGGGCAGTGTGGCCACCTTTAACTGCCATTAAAATTGCTAAAAATTCGGCATCTAAAAACCCGCCAGGGCGTTTTTTCAAGGCTTGAGCTGCGCTGGGATTAGTCCTTAGACGCTGTCGCATCAGACGGATATCTTCGAACAAACTCTTTGGCACTGGCGGAGAGGTCTTAATATTTAAAAGTGTCTGTTGCACGGTAGTAACGAACGTCTTATCTACATTAATAGTCCTCGCTTTAAGGAAGGCACAATATTCCCATGGCCATGCTTCACCTGCGAAATAGGCAGAGAGTCTCTGAATATGAATCGCCAAAGAACCTGCTTTTCCGTCGGGGCGGAGGCGTGTATCTACATCAAACAATTTGCCCTTTGTTGTTTGTGCAGACAGCCAACTGATGATTAGCTGAGACAACCTATTATAATAGCGCCCAGCCTCTAAAGCCTGTTGGCCATCTGATAGAGTGTTGGAAGGGCTGTCATAAACAAACATCAGGTCTAAATCTGAAACGGATGTAAGCTGCTGACAACCTAGGCGGCCTAACCCAATTACCGCAAATTGTTCCTCTGGCAATTGGCCGTAACGCCTGCGCATGTCCTGACGCGCCATCTTTGTGATTTCATGAATGCATATATCGGCAATTTCAGATAGGCGGGCACTGGCCTCTCGCACATTGCACAATCCCTGCAGCAAATGCACATCTACCCTAAACCTCTCTTCACTCGCCCATAAACATAGCTGGTTTAGGGCTTGTTCTGGTCCGCCAGCCTCTCTTGCATATTCTGTAATCGATCGTAGACTAAGAGGATCAGTTGCAAAGGGGGTGAAAAATTCTGTGTTTAGTAGCAGGTCAAACAAGCCAGGCTTTTGGCCAAGCTGCCGGGTCAGAGCGGGTGCTTTGACCAGCACACTACCAACAAGGTCAGCTAATTGTGGATAATGCACAAACAGGGCAAAAATCTGTGCCCCTGCGGGCAAATTCCGAATCAAATCTGTAAAGCAGGCAAAAGCAGCATCCGGATCAACTGCATCGCCCAAACGCCTGAGGAAAGCAGGCAGAAACTGTGTCAAATAATGGCGAGCCTTCTCGCTTCTTGTGGCAGGAATACGTCCCGACATCCAGCCGTCAATGATATCTAACATATCCTCAGGGCGTGAGAAGCCAATTTCAGCCAACCAGTAGAAATTTGCTTTTCTATCAGCAGAACTGGCTAACTTGTAATCCTTACTATTTGCAATTTTCTGATGTGCGGCGAGCAGCTTGTCCATCAGAGGGTGCGCACACGCTGCTTTTGTTTCGGCCTGCAGTCGTTGCAGCTCATCACGTAATGCAGCAGCATTCTGGTGGCCGGCGAAAGCTGCAAATCGGTTCATATCTTCTAGATTGCGGGGCATGTTGTGTGTTTGGGTGTCTCGCAGATATTGCAATCTGTGTTCTAGCCGCCGCCAATTGCTGTAACAGGCCTTCATTGAGGAAACTTGATCTGCATTTAGCCAGCCTTCATCTTCAAGTGCGTCAAGAGCTGCAAAGGTTTGGCTCTGTTGAAACTTGGGATGCCGCCCGCCGCCAAGAAGCTGTAGAAGATGGGTTAGTAATTCGATATGTCTGATCCCAAACGCACCCAATTTCACATCAAATCCCAGATAATCTGGTGCTGGAGGCAGATGGCGTAACCATATCTGCAAGTCATCCAGAACAGTGTAATCTAGATTGCGCCGCCAGATGAAAGATGAAATTTGCGCTAAAAAGTAACGGCCGAGTTCTAAGTTACCTGCGACGGGCCTTGCTCTTATGAATGCTGCTCTTTCCCATGTGCGAGCGATTGATTCATAATAAGAAACAGCCGCATCAGTTGTAAGGCACAATGGGGTTCCCGCCGGATCAGGACGCAACCTAAAGTCAACGCGCCAGCCAAAGCCATCTTTTGTCTGTTGACTGAGCAACTGGCTTAATCTGCGAGTCATTGTATTAAAATGTTTGGCCTGCTTTTCTGATGCACTAGGATCTTTTGTTTTGTCTGTATGCGGATCATACAAAGAGATTAGGTCAATGTCAGATGAATAATTTAGCTCGCCCGCACCAAGCTTGCCGAGGCCGATGATTACCCACCCACACTCCTCAACAGCCCGTCCTTTTAATAAGGATGTGACGACACCCTGCAAGGCGAACTCAGCAATCTGTGTTAGCAATGCCCAGGATTGCTGAATATTTATAAAGGCCAGAAGCTCACTAAACGCAATCGCCAGATGCGAACGGTTACGAAACTTCCGGATATCAGCCAACAACCGTTGATCATTGGGGTTATCCTTAAAAGCTGCTTGCCATTGTTCTTTGCTTTCATTTAACACTTGTTCCCAGTTGCCAGCCATAAGCGCAGGCACATCATCTGCAAATAAGCCAGCCAGCCGTTGCAAGTGCGGACTTTCTGCCAGAACGGCTGCCAGCTGACCAATCTGTTCAGTAGAGGCTGTGTGTCCAGCCAGAAGGGTGGCGTCCTTGTGCCAACCAGCTGCTTGGTGTGCATCCAGTTCAGAAGCCAGTTGCGGTAATGCGGCTTTGTCTAATGCCTTTGTGTTTCCCATATACTCAAATTCTCTTCAGTTATTGACAGAAACATTCAAAAGACGAGCATGACCGGAGTTCACCAGATGCATACGGCGCCACCATCTGGTTACAAGTATAATTGCATTCAAGGTTAATCCCAATCCTAGACCAGCCCATACTGCCACTGGCCCCCATTTCAGCCAGAAGGCCATCAGAACTCCGCTGCCTAGGCTGACAATCCAAAAACAAATAAATCCGTAAAATGCTGGGATTTTTGTATCATTCAAACCCCGCAGATTTGCCGTTGCAATTACCTGCAGACTATCACCAAGCTGAAACAAAGCAGTTATCAATAACATTGGCACAACAAGAGCAATTGTCTGCGCACTAAGTGAATCTGTTGGATTGATAAACAAAAATCCTAGCTTTTCAGCAAAAATAAAAATCATACCAGTCAGTAGAATAGCCATCAAACAGCCAAGAAAGAGACCCCCATTGCCATACTGGCTAACCTGATGCAGGTTACCTGCTCCGGCAGATCGCCCGACTTTAACAGCACAGGCTTGCGCAACAGATAGCGGAATCATAAAGACCATAGCAGCGATTTGATTTGAAATAGCGGCGGCTGCTAGAGAGCTAGCGCCAAACAGGCCAATAATAAAAGCGGCAACGCTGAACATGCCAGTTTCAGACATGACCAGAAAGCCATTTGGCCAGCCTATCTGAATAATTTTTTTCATGATGGGGACATCTACAGCCCACCACCGCTTAAAAGGTTGTGTAGCCGCAAAAGGCTTTTTGATCTTGATCATCAGTCCTAGATACAGGCACATAATGATGTACGTAAGCGATGTGGCAAGGGCAATACCGCCCAACCCAAAAGAAGGTAAGCCAAACAGGCCATGCGCTAATATTGGATTAGCGCACAGATTAAATCCCAGACCAACAAGAGTGGCGTTAAGCTGGGGTCTGGTCTCGCCATGTCCCGTCGTAAAAAACCGCATGGACAGAAAAATTAAAGAAGCAGGCAGACCAAAAGCTGACCAAAACAGAAAATTGCGTGCATGTGTGGCGATTTCTTTTGACTGCCCTAAAGTAAGCAAAATCGTCTCACCAGCCAGCAAAGGGATCATAAAACACAAACCGAGACCAGCCGATAAGATAAGCCCTTGTCGGAAGACGCGGCGGGCAATTTCAGGCTGTTCCGCACCCAAGGACTGGGCAACCAATGCTGAGATAATACTTAGTAACCCAAGCGACACAAAATAAAAGGGCTGATATAGGCGTACCGCAAGTGACCCTGCCGCTAGGTCAAAAGTGCTCAACTGGCCCATCATCCATAAATCTGCTGTCAAAATTCCAATTGAAGCAAATTGCGCAATACATATGGGCAAGGCAAAGCGGCCTATTTCAAAGAGCAATGATAAAGTTGGCCTCGTAAAAGGTAAAAGTGCTTCTCCTGACATATTAGCCCTAATAAAAAAGAGGGAAATAGATGCTGTCAGCATCAAAGCAGGACTAACTGGGAATGTCATGCAAAAAGATTTTGCCGGAACTAAGCAAGTTTTTGGAAGACAGCAGATTGTTTTTTTTTGAAAAAACCAACCGCTCAGGGAGTTTTTAAGTATATATTGTAAGGTAAGGAGAAGGAGGCGTACATGAGCCTTATCTTTGTCCCTGTAAAACTTCGTTTTAGATACCAGAGTTGTTAATATTTTTAACTTACAGGTCACACTAAATTCTTACAGGTAGATTATGTTATTAATCAGAGTCATCCTTACCAAGGTGCTTCCTGCGCTGCTAATTTTAGGTTTTTTTATTTCTGTTTATAGCTGGTTGCAGGCAACAAAGCAGACCGTCAAATCTCAAGCGCCTGAAGAACAAAACTGGATTGTCCGAAGTGTGGCTGTCCAGCAAGTTGATGTTCAAACGTTGGAACAGGCTTTTGGAACAGTTGTTGCCGCTAGAGAAGCGCATCTTCGGTTTGGAGTTTCTGGTGAGGTGGATCGTGTCTCAAATGATTTACGCAATGGAGCAGACGTCAAAACAGGCGCTGTACTCGCCAGCTTAGACACAGAACGCTTACAGCTAGCTCTTGATAAAGTTGAAGTGCAAATAAAAGCGGAAACGTCCCAAATCAAAGAATTTACTGTTCAGCTGGCGCTGCGCCAAAGGATGGCAGAACGGGCTCAATCCTTGTCTGAAAAAGGTGTTGGCTCACAAGCTGAGGTGGATGACGCAGAGCTGGCTGTCTCGCAAGCTTCAAACCAGCTGGCCATGGCAAAATCAAGGCTGGCAGAATTAAAGGTAAGTCTGCGCCGGCATCGTAAAGATTTAGGAGATGCCGTTCTTAAAGCCCCCTTTGATGGGTCACTGTCTGGCGTTGATCTGGCGATAGGTAATCAGGTTAGCAACACTTATTTAGTTGCGACCCTGACTGATCTATCCAGCCTTGAGGTTTCATTTGTTGTTCCTGCTGACATCTATGCCAATGTCATAAATTTAATTGGCCAGCAGGTCGCTTTAAGCTGGTCATCTGAAGGAAGTGTTGTGTCAGAAACGACAGCGACCATCACGCGTGCCGAGGTTGTTGTTGACCGAAAAGAGGGTGGAGGCCGTCTTTATGCTGAGCTGCCAGATGATGCCGCGCGGTCTGTGCCGCCTGGAGCATTTGTTGAGGTGTCTTATTATGGACGGATGATGACCGGTGTAATTGAACTGCCTGAAGAAGCACTTGTTGGCCAAGACCAAGTGTTTGTAATTGAACAGGGCCGTGCAATGCAGCGGCAGGTTGTTTTGCTGCACCGCAGCCCAGGATGGATTTGGGTGCGTGGTGATTTGAAGACAGGTGATAAAGTAATCGCAACGCGGTTGCCGGGTATTGGTAATGGCCTTCGTGTCCGAGCGGTTACATCTGTTCAGTAAGAGCAATCAGTGACCTAAAATACAGATTTATTAATATTAGAAAAGTAGGTGATTGATGTTCAGCCCGTTTATTGAATTTTTTGTAAAGCATCGTACAGCTGCAAACCTCATTATGATTATAATGATCATTGTTGGGGGAATGTCAGCTGCGCGTCTGAACAAACAATTCTTTCCAACAATTGATGTTGAGGTAATTGGTGTCAAGGTCGAATGGTCTGGGGCTACAGCTGAAGATGTGGATAGTAATGTCATCCAGCCACTTGAACCTGAATTGCGCACCATCGCAAATGTAAAAAAGGTGATGTCGCACTCTTATGAAGGGGTGGGAGTAGCACAGATTGAATTTGTGTTTGGTGCAGATATGCAGAAGGCACTAGCAGATGTTGAAGCTGCTGTTGGTCTTGTAGAGTTTCCTCGCGATTCGGAAGCACCCAAAATTGTTAAGGGTGAGTTTTTTGACACAGTCAGCCGTTTAGTTTTGCATGGCCCCTACAGCCTATCTGCACTTCGTTATTATGCTAAGCTGATTAAGGAAGATT
>DEBO01000113.1 GCA_002348585.1 Alphaproteobacteria bacterium UBA2954
ACCTTAATATTATCTATCTCCTCTGCTGCGCCATAGGTGTTTTTATAAATATCCTTCACCGTTTCAGTCTGTCCGCTAAAACGGCCGAAGATCTCCTCTAAAGCATCTGTTACTTCGCCCACGCTTGCGCGTGCACGCATTGCATCAATCGTTGCGGCTAGGAGATTCTCATCTTCATTCTTGGCGGCTGATTTAAGCTTGCCAAGCGCATCAGAAACAGCATTTTCATCTCGTCTTTTTCGGATTTCATTCAGGCGTTCTGTCTGTCGTGTACGCACTGCATCATTATCTATATCAAGAATATCAATAGGGTCTTCATCACTCAGCTTAAATTTATTGACGCCAACAATGACGTCTTGCCCTGAATCAACTCGAGCTTGGCGAGCAGTTGCCATTTTTTCAATCTCACGCTTTGGCAGCCCGTCCTGAACGGCTTTTGTCATTCCGCCCATGTCCTGGATTTCAGTAATTAGAGCATTGGCTTTATGGATCAGTTCAGCTGTTAGATTTTCGACATAGTAAGAACCGGCAAGGGGATCAACAGTGTCTGTCAAGCCGGTTTCATGCTGCAAAATTAGCTGTGTATTGCGCGCAATTCTAGCTGAAAAATCTGTCGGTAGGCTAATCGCCTCATCAAATGAATTTGTATGCAGGGACTGCGTGCCGCCCAAGGTTGCGGCCATTGCTTCAATCGTGGTGCGAATAATATTATTGTACGGGTCCTGCTCTGCCAGGCTGGCACCTGAGGTTTGGCAATGCGTTCGCAACATCAACGAGCGTTCATCACTGGGGTTGAAAAGCTTTTCCATCCAACAGGCCCATAATGTCCGCGCGGCACGTAATTTGGCAGCTTCCATGAAGAAATTCATCCCAATACAGAAGAAAAAGGAAAGGCGGGGTGCGAATTTGTCGACATCTAGCCCTTTTTCTGCAGCCGCTTTGACATATTCAAGGCCGTCA
Source organism: Alphaproteobacteria bacterium UBA2954 (assembly GCA_002348585.1). Classification (GTDB taxonomy): domain Bacteria; phylum Pseudomonadota; class Alphaproteobacteria; order Puniceispirillales; family Puniceispirillaceae; genus JADHLI01. Next base: position 961 of record DEBO01000113.1, read on the forward strand.
GCCAGGGTAAAAGCCAGCTCCTGCACAAGGTTTGCGCCTGCTTCTTGCATGTGATAGCCGGAAATGGAGATAGAGTTGAATTTAGGCATATGTTCAGCTGTGTGGCCGATAATATCTGAAATAATCCGCATTGAAGGAGCTGGAGGAAATATGTAGGTGTTGCGCACCATAAATTCTTTTAAAATGTCATTCTGTATTGTTCCGGATAATTGATCCTGCGAAACGCCCTGTTCTTCACCAGCAACAATGAACGAGGCCAGAACTGGCAAAACAGCGCCATTCATAGTCATTGACACGCTCATCTGATCAAGCGGGATGTCCTTAAACAAACGCTTCATATCCTCAACCGTATCTATCGCAACACCGGCTTTGCCAACATCTCCTTTAACACGCGGATGATCTGAATCAAAGCCTCGATGTGTAGCTAAATCAAAGGCAACTGACAGGCCCTTTTGTCCGGCAGAAAGAGCCTTTTTGAAAAAAGCATTTGTTTCCTCGGCTGTGGAAAAGCCCGCATATTGCCGGATTGTCCATGGCCGGTTTGTATACATTGTTGCCCGGATCCCTCGTGTAAACGGTGCTTGTCCAGGGGTGCTGTCCAAATGATCCAGCCCTGCCAGATCAGCTGCTGTATAAAGTGGTTCCACATCAATTTGTTCTGGCGTTTTTCGCGTTAAGTCTTGAAGCGGTTTGCCGCATAGTTCCTTAGCCGCTCTTGAGACCCAGTCTGCTTTTGTTTTGTCTTTACTCATCTGCCTTCAGGTAAACTGTCTTGTAATGTCAATAAAAAGCTGTAAATAAGAACCGTGTAACATAGCGGATTATAGACGATGGCAGGTTAAAAAACGAGAGGCAAACTGAAACCAGCGTTTAGATGGCTATAGCTGTGATATTCTTTCAGGTAAAAAAGTGACTTTTATTTGCCATCACACCGTACTAATTTTGAAGAATGAAGGCTGTTTTAAGATTGTTAAACTCATTCGCGATTATTGAAAAAGGATAAAGAAAATGGACAGCGTTATTCCCTCTGAGCCGGCAAAATTGACAAAAGTAGATTTTGACTGGGCAGATCCATTTGCTCTTGATAACCAGTTATCTTCAGAAGATAGGCTGGTTCGTGATACGGCAAAAGCCTATGCAGAAGATAAGTTAGCCCCTCGTGTAATTAAAGCTTTTCGCGAAGAGAAGACTGACATCGCCATCTTTAGTGAAATGGGTGAGTTGGGGCTGTTAGGTATTACAGTTGATGAAAAGTATGGAGGCGTCGGCGCCAGTCACGTCTCATATGGTCTTGTCGCTCGCGAGATAGAAAAAATAGACTCAGGCTACAGATCAATGTTGTCCGTTCAATCCTCTTTAGTGATGCATCCGATTGAAACGTTTGGATCTGAAGAACAGAAACAGACTTATCTGCCGCGTCTGGCAACTGGCGAGCTAATCGGCTGTTTTGGCCTTACAGAAGCAGATGCTGGCTCTGATCCGGGCGCAATGCGCACAGTTGCTCGCAAAACCGCGTCTGGGTTCAGCCTTACAGGCTCAAAGATGTGGATATCTAATGCTCCCGTAGCAGATATATTTGTGATTTGGGCGAAGTCAGAAGCCCATGATGGGAAGATTAGGGGATTTCTTGTTGAAAAAGGTACAGCTGGTCTGAATGCGGATGTGATAGAGGGTAAATTATCCTTACGGGCATCAACGACCGGGTCAATATTTCTTGATGATGTTCAGGTCGGTGAAGACTCCTTGCTGCCTCATGTAGAGGGGCTTAAAGGTCCGTTCAGCTGTCTGAATAAGGCACGTTACGGAATAAGTTGGGGTACATTGGGGGCTGCTGAATTCTGCTGGCACGCCGCGCGCAGCTATACACTTGAGCGCAAACAGTTCAACCGCCCGCTTGCTGCCAATCAGCTCATCCAGCTGAAATTGGCAGATATGCAGACAGAAATTGGTATTGGACTGCAATCTGTACTGCAGGTTGGCCGGCTGCTGGATGAGGGAGCCTGCGCGCCAGAACTTATTTCACTTGTAAAGCGCAACAG
>DEBO01000119.1 GCA_002348585.1 Alphaproteobacteria bacterium UBA2954
CTGTTCATAAGTCTGCTCTGCTGTGCCTTTCAACAATGCCCCATGATATGGCGCCATCATCATAACCGCTTCTGCCCCAAGCTTCTTTGCGAATTTAGCACGGGTAACTGCGATATCAGTAGCAAAGTGGCTGATGGTCACAATAAGTGGAATGCGTCCTCCAACATGCTCAAGACAAACTTTTGTCAGCTGCTCACGCTCAGCATCTGAAATTAGAAACTGTTCTGAAAAATTTGCCAGAATGCAAATACCGTCGACACCCTGGTCGATCATGCAGTCCAACACCCGTTTCATGCCTTCATAATCAACAGCGCCTTCTTCGCTGAATGGTGTCGGGGCAACGGGCCATATACCCTGATAGACTGATGTGATCATAATATTCAGCTTCCCGCCCTTTAGGCGCTGATGTAGCTTGTTTTTACAATTGTGTAGAATTCACGGGCATAACTACCTTGCTCACGCGGGCCATAGCTTGACCCTTTGCGGCCGCCAAACGGCACGTGATAATCTACGCCGGCAGTTGGCAAATTTACCATTACCATGCCTGCCTTTGAATTCTTGCGGAAGTCAGTAGCGTATTTTAAGGAGGTTGTGCAAATGCCAGCAGACAGACCAAAATCAGTATCGTTAGCCAGAAGCAAGGCTTCATCGTAATCATCTGCTTTTATAACAGATGCACACGGGCCGAAGATTTCCTCACGCGAGACCCGCATGCCATTTGTTGCTGCAGCAAAAACTGCAGGCTTTTGGAAAAAACCAGGCCCATTTTGAATTGACCCACCGCGAACATCACAGCCTTCATCTGCTGCAAGCTTGACGTAATCTACATTCTGCTGCAGTTGTTTTTCATCGACCACAGGCCCAATCTGGGTTGTGCTGTCAAGAGCATCACCAACAACCAGCTTATCTGCAGCCTCTGTCAAGGCATTTACAAATTGATCATAAATACCTTTTGTCACAATTAGGCGCGAGGAGGCCGTACATCGCTGTCCAGTGGAGAAAAATGCTCCATTCACACACACCCCAACAGCCACATCAAGGTCAGCATCATCCATAACCACCATTGGGTTTTTGCCCCCCATTTCCATCTGGACTTTTTTGCCTAGGCTGGCACAGGTCACGCCAATCTGGCGGCCGGTTGGCACCGAGCCAGTAAAGCTGACAGCATCTATGTCTGGGTGTTCCGCAATACGAGCCCCCACTACAGACCCAGATCCCAGAACAAGATTAAACACGCCTTTTGGGCAGCCTGCCTCATCTAGAATTTTGGCCAGTTCCCAGGCGCAAGCAGGGGTCAGCTCGGCCGGTTTTATAACAACCGCGTTGCCAAAGGCAAGGGCAGGAGCTATCTTCCAGGCCGGAATCGCAATTGGAAAATTCCAGGGCGTGATCAGCCCGATGATACCAACAGCTTCACGCTCCATCATCACATCCACGCCCGGGCGCACAGAAGCTACTGCATCACCCAGATTGCGCAAGGCTTCACCAGCGAAGAATTTAAAAATTTGTGCAGCACGAATGGTTTCCCCCACAGCCTCTGCGAGAGTTTTGCCTTCCTCACGGGCCAGCAGACGGCCCAACTCATCTTTTCGGGCCATGATTAGTGCGCCTGCTTTTTCCAGAACGTCATGACGTACCTGCGGACTGGCATCAGCCCAGCCAGGCTGTGCGTCTGCGGCAGCAGCAACAGCCTGATCCACTCGGCTGCCATTGCCTCTTGCAAAACGGCCAACGATATCTTCGGTATTTGAAGGGTTTATATTCTGTGAATGATCGCTGTCTTCAACCCAGCTTCCGTCAATATAATGAGCCCCAATAGCTTCTGCATAATCCACAGCCTCATCCTCCTTAAGGTACCAATAAACTCTGGTTTTGATTGATAAAAATATGGTATACCAAAAACCATATGCTGATTCAGAAATCAGATCAAACGTAAAGTGCGGGGCGGGCTTCTTATTCTTTATACACCAATGAGAGGTGTTTACCTGCCTGTCCATTCAGCAGGCCGCTTTTCAAAGAAGGCGGTAACCCCTTCTTTAAAATCATTACTGCCAAAGCACATTTTAATCAGGTCATGATCATCCGGCAGGGGGGTAGCTTCGCGTAGGCGCCTGATACCGGCCAGGGTCGCTTTGATAGTTAGGGGGGCGGATTGGGTTATAGATATTGCTAGTTCCATCGCGCGGGCCTCCACCTGGCTTTGATCCTCCAGAAGTTCGGTGATAAACCCTGCCAATTTTGCGTTCTCAGCGTCTATCAGCTGCGCTGTAATTAGGATATGGGTTGTACGAGCCTCACCGATCAGGGCAATGAACCGCTTTAGATTAGCAATTGCGAGGCAGTTGCCCAGTGTTTTAGCTATAGGGACACCCACCTTGATTGACCGGCTACCAATGCGTAGTGAACAGGCTGCGGCAATAGCAGCACCGCCACCTGTAACAAAACCGTTTAATGCCGCGATTGTTGGGATTTCGCAATGTTCGATTTCATGCAGAACGGCCTCGATCATCTCTTCATAAGAAATTGCGTCATCCCCGCCTGTAAAGCTCTTGAACTGCGATATATCTGTGCCGGCAGCAAAAGCAGCATCGCCAGCCCCTTTAAAAATTATGACCCTAAGCTTGTCTGGATCATCATTTGTGCCTGCACGTGCACAGATTTGCTTGATTTGCTCGTACATCGCAAAGGTCAGCGCATTACGCCGATGCGGCCGGTTTAGAGTTAGGGTGCCGATCCCATTTTCAGCTTCATAAAGCAGTTCATTTTCGCCTGCCTCAGTTTTGGTTTTCATCGCCTTTTCTCCCGGCTGTTTGGCTTTAGCCACTATGTGTGGAAAGATAGGACATGGCTTTGGCTACTCCGCCGGACTGATGTGGAATGCCAGCCAGCCCCAGTCCCATTTCAACGCCATTGAGGGTACCTAGCATCATCAGATCATTAAAATCGCCAAGATGGCCAATTCGGAAAACTTTGCCGGCTAGTTTTGATAAGCCGTTTCCAAGGGACATGTCAAAATTTTCCAGAACAGTGGCTCGAAACTCATCCGCATTATGCCCTTCAGGCAGCAATACAGCTGTCAATGAACTGGAATAGTTTTTAGGCTCTTGACATAGGACTTCAAGCCCCCAGGCTTGCACCGCCTGCCGGGTTGCCTCTGCATGCCTGTCATGACGAGCAAACACATTATCAAGCCCTTCTTCATGCAGCATATCTATCGCTTCTTTCAGCCCATACATGAGGTTGGTGGCTGGAGTAAACGGAAAAGCTCCTGACGCATTTGCCGCAATCTGATCCTGCCAGTCCCAGTAAGACCGACGCATGCCACCTGTCTTGGATTCTTGAATGGCGCGATCAGACAAGGCATTGAAAGACAAACCAGGGGGTAGCATCAGCCCTTTTTGTGAGCCTGAGACAGTTACATCGACGCCCCATTCATCATGTCTGTAATCAATTGAGGCCAGTGATGAAATTGTATCAACCATCAACAGCGCATCATGACCAGACGCATTCATTGCTGCGCGCACGTCATCAATACGGGATGTTGACCCAGTTGACGTTTCATTATGCACAACACAGACTGCTTTTATTTTGCTGTCTTTATCTGCACGCAGCCGGTCTTCGACAGCTTGTGGATCCACGCCGCGGCGCCAGTCTGTTTTCAGAAAGTCTGTTTTCAGCCCCAGATTGCTGGCCATTTTATGCCAAAGGGTCGCAAAATGACCAGTCTCAGCCATCAGCACTAGATCACCTTCTGCCAGCAAATTCACCAGCGCAGCTTCCCAAGCCCCCGTGCCGGAGGCAGGATATATCACAACATGACTGTTTGTTTTAAAAATCGTTTTTATACCTTTCAGACAAGCTGTGCTGATTTTGGCAAAATCTGGCCCACGGTGATCGATGGTGGGATAGTCCATGGCTCGCAGAATGCGATCAGGCACATTACTTGGCCCAGGTATCTGCAGAAAATGTTTACCAGCCTTGTAAGGTGAAGTAGCCATTGAGCTTTATCCTTATCGATTTATGTCTGAAATGGGCATTCGGTCTTGTTGCCAAAGGCGATGCGACGGTAAAGAAACTTTGGATCGTGAAAAAGGGATCACCACTGCTGTTGTTATCGCATATAGAGTTCGATATTCCAAGATGTGTGAAAGACAATTCCGTCTGATAACATGACCTTATATGCCTGTCTGTTTTCGCATTACTCAAAATCAAATGTTGTGAATATGCCAGATACTGTTTCCTCTTTGCCCGATTATAAAGCTGCACCTGCGGCCCCTAATTTATCTGCGTTACAGCGAGCATTGGGTGAGCGTGTTTATACTGACCGTTTTGCGCGTGGCCGGTATGCAACAGACGCGTCTATCTATCAGATGGTTCCGCATGGTGTTGTTGTGCCTGAGACCCTAGATGATGTGCGTGCTACACTGGATTTTGCCCGTTCTGAGGGCTTGGCAGTGTTGCCGCGAGGCGGCGGTACCTCGCAATGCGGCCAGACAGTGAATCATGCTTTGGTAATGGATAATACCAAACATTTGAATCGCATTGTTTCATTGGATGTGTCTGCTAAACGCTGCGTTGTAGAACCGGGCATTGTGCTTGATAATCTAAACCGCCAGTTAAAACCGCATGGTTTATGGTTTCCGGTGGATGTGTCAACGTCCAGCCGGGCCACGATTGGCGGCATGGCAGGCAATAATTCATGCGGTGGACGATCTCTCCGTTATGGAATTATGCGTGACAATGTCACTGCGATTGAGGCAATTATGGCCGATGGCAGCGATAGTTGCTTTGCACAGATAGATGGAAGCGAATTGACTGGTATGCTGGCCCGTGTCTGGCCTAAACTGGCTCTGCTGGGCGCTGAGCATAAAGAAGAAATCCTGTCAAAATTTCCACAGGTTCTGAGGCGGGTTGGTGGCTACAATATTGATGCTCTAATCCCAGATGCTATGGCTATGCGACCCGGTGGTCAGGTTGGTGATGGCATGAATCTGTCCCATTTGCTTGTGGGTTCTGAGGGTACACTGGCCTATTCACATTTAATAGAGTTGAAATTATGGCCTCTGCCTGCGAAAAAGATTATGGGCATTTGTCATTTTCCGACCTTCTACAAAGCGATGGATGCAGCTCAGCATCTCGTTACGCTTGATCCGGTCGCGGTGGAATTAATTGACGATACGATGCTAGAACTTGCCCGTTCTATTCCTCTGTTCAGGCCTATTGTTGAAGAGGCTGTAAAAGGTGAACCAAAAGCGCTTCTGGTTGTAGAATTTGCTGAAGAGGATGAGGCTGAAAATCTGCGGCGTCTGGCCAGACTGCATGAGATGATGTCTGATCTTGGTTTTAACTGGGATAAAGATGCGGAATGGACAGGCGGTGTCATTGATGCAATTGATCCTGGCCTGCAAGGACGTGTCGCTGAAATGCGGAAATCTGGCCTGAATATCATGATGAGCATGAAGCAGGCTGCAAAGCCTGTATCATTTGTTGAGGATTGTGCCGTGGAATTGAAACATCTCGCAGACTACACCGCGGGTCTGATAGAGATTTTCGAAAAAAATGGTACACGTGGGACTTGGTATGCGCATGCATCTGTGGGGTGTCTTCATGTCCGTCCCGTTCTAGATATGAAGCTGGGCGCAGATGTTGAAAAGATGAGAGCAATCGCTGAAGACGCTTTTGCCTTGGTGCGTCAGTATGGCGGGTCTCATTCTGGCGAACATGGTGATGGTATAGTGCGATCAGAGTTCAATGAAGTGATGTTTGGCCCAAAAATGACAGAGCTGTTCCGAAAGGTCAAAACTCTATTTGACCCGCATGGGCTATTTAATCCGGGCAAAATAATTGACGCACCAAATATGGATGCTCGTGAACTGTTCCGTTTTGCCCCTGGCTATTCTGTGGATGATTTTCCCACCCAGCTTGACTGGTCAGCCTGGCCAGGTGGGGCAGGTGGGCTGCAGGGCGCTGTTGAGATGTGCAATAATAATGGGGCCTGCCGCAAGCT
>DEBO01000082.1 GCA_002348585.1 Alphaproteobacteria bacterium UBA2954
GAACAAGCCATCGCGATTGGGGCAAAAGTATTATGGGGACAAATCGGAGTTATTAATCATGAAGCTGCTCGCCTTGCCGAAGATGCAGGCTTAAAGGTCGTAATGGATAGGTGCCCAAAAATTGAGCTCTTTCGACCGTTTTGGAAGCCGAAGCTACATCTTGGTATATGAATAGGTTGGTCCTAAACGATTGGTGGTCTGGCACATACCTGATCATATGCGTAGCGGGTTTTTAGCATGCCATCATATTCAAAAATATCGAGCATAGCATTATAGCCATCATCAGTAATATCAATATGTCGGGTCCAGACCCCCATGTTTTGGTATGTATGAATGCAGTCTGCAAGAACAGCCTCATCAATATTCGGGAATAGCGGTTTTTCGGCAGCCGCAATCTCTGCTGCTGATGCATCATTCATGTAGTTGCGCGTTTTAATATACGCGCGGGTGAATGCTTTAGCCTCTTCCGATTCCAGCCATTCTGGCCGAGCGGCTAAACTAGAAAACCCGCAGGCCCCTATCACTGGGCCAAGGGCTGTTACAACATGGCCAACACCGTCAGCTTCTAGCTGTTGTGGTGCTGGGCCTTGCTGATGGATAAACTGCCCAGTGCCTGCCCGATAAGCCTTATCCATCTCTCCGCCGTTGCCAGCATCAATAATCTTGATTTTGTTCATATCGATGCCCGCTTTAAAACATGCGTATTTGAACATCGTCATTGGCTGGCCGCCATGATGTACGAGCACTTCAGCACCCTCAAGCTTATCCCATGTAAAATTTTGGTCCTTCTCGCGACCAGTCAGGAAAAATCCGTCCATCTCATTAATCTGTGCAAAGTGCACACATTTTGGCAAATCGCCCTTGTTCAGCGTGTTGAAGCCTTGACTGAGAGTTGATTGCACAACATCGGCACTGCCATCATCCAGCGCTGTAATGGCGGTTACCCCCGGAGCTGAAACTGTGAATTCAAAATCTAACCCCTCTTCTTTAAGAAAGCCGCCCGTCATTGTTGAGATCAAAGGTGAATAAAAGGCTGAAAAAAGGGTAAATTCGATATTGATTTTACTCATGGAATTCTGCTCCGGTGTTACAGAAATTGTGGATTCTATTGGGTGCGTTTTATGGGCTTATTATTTGTTTGTTAAGCTTCCGACAAAATTATAATTATCGCAAGCTACTCTCAGAGCCAACCATAAAATTTACGCAAACAGGCTTTCTGAGCGACGTGTGGCCTATTTGCTTTGGCTGGGTTAGGCTAGTTTTTGTCATTCGACTTATTTTTGGGGCTTAGTAAAAAAATTATGGATTTTTCTTATTCATCCACCCAGCAATCAATCGTTACGTCTATTGAGAACATCATGGCCAATTTTGACGATAATTATTGGCTCGCTGCTGATCGTGAAGGTCAGTTTCCTGACGAGTTTTATAAAGCCATTGCCGCCGATGGTTGGCTTGGAATTGCTATGCCTGAAGCTTTTGGAGGCGCTGATCTTGGCGTTGCAGAGGCAGCTCTTATGATGCAAAAAATTTCCGAGTCTGGTGGCGGTATGGCAGCGGCGTCAGCTGTTCACATCAATCTTTTTGGCCCACAACCCATTGTTGTTCACGGTAATGATGAACAACGCTCTGCCTGGTTACCACCTCTGATTAGAGGTGATGTGAAATGTTGTTTCGGGGTTACTGAGCCTGATGCCGGATTGGATACTGGGAGTATCCGCACTCGTGCTGATAAAACAAAAAAGGGGTATCTTGTAACCGGGCAAAAAATTTGGACATCAACAGCGCAGGTTTCAGACAAAATTTTACTCCTTGCCAGAACTAGTCAGCCAAGCTCATCTGCTCGTCGCACAGATGGGTTAACACTATTTTATACCGATCTGGACCAGCGCTTTGTCGAGATTCGTGAAATTGAAAAAATGGGTAGAGCTGCCGTCGATAGTAACCAGCTTTACATTGATGGGCTCATGGTGCCCCAAGAAGATCGGATCGGTGAGGAAGGCAAGGGGTTTTCCTATCTGTTGGATAGCTTGAATCCAGAGCGGATCCTGATTGCGGCCGAAGCACTAGGGATTGGAAAAACTGCCTTGCAGCGTGCAGTTGATTATGCTGGAGAGCGCATCGTCTTTGATCGCCCAATCGGCAAAAATCAGGGTATTCAGCACCCACTTGCGGAATGCTGGATTGAGCTTGAGGCGGCAAGTCTCCTAATTGCCAAGGCGGCGTTTCTTTATGACACTGGAGCTCCGGCCGGTGGCCTTGCTAATGCAGCAAAATACTTTGCCGCCGAAGCAGGTTTTAAAGCTGCCACTCAGGCGGTTATGACCTTTGGGGGAATGGGTTATGCTAAAGAGTATCATGTCGAACGTTTGTTGCGCGAATCTCTGATCCCGCGCATTGCGCCTGTGAGTGCGCAGATGGTGCTGAGTTACATTGCTGAACGTGTTCTTGGCTTACCAAAGTCTTATTAGTAACCTGATCATCGGGGTTTTTGAAAATCTAAGGATAAAGAGACGAATGACATGAACAGAAATGAACCATCGTCAAAGCATGCGGTTACAGGTACACATGCACTGAGTGGTATTAAAGTTGTTGAT
>DEBO01000169.1:0-1123 GCA_002348585.1 Alphaproteobacteria bacterium UBA2954
CGGTCACCAGCCGGTTTGCATATTAATGCGGTTACACCTGATGAAATTGCACTGTCGATTATGGCTGAGATTATCCAGACACGTCGCGCCACCGGGCAGCAGCGAGAGGCCAATAATGCAAAATAAGGTTCGCAGAACACAACCCTTTTTCTAGGCCACTTGGCCACTGGCCAGACCAACAAATAAAAACTTCCCAACAGGAGCGTAATATGGAACTAGAAGACGAGATCACTATCCCTGCCCCGCTAGAAAAGGTTTATGAAGCATTGAACGACATTGCTATTCTAAAAGCCTGCATTCCGGGGTGTGAAGAACTCATCCGAAATGATGATAGTGAATTAGAAGCCAAAGTAACGCTGAAAATCGGACCGGTGAAGGCAAAGTTTGGCGGTAGGGTGACTTTGGACAACACCAACGCACCGATGAAATTCAGCTTAGCAGGTGAAGGCGACGGCGGCCTTGCTGGATACGCCAAAGGTGGCGCTGATGTTGAGCTTAATGCTGATGGTGACAATACAATCTTGAAATATGTGGCCAAGGCCGAGACTGGCGGAAAAATCGCACAGCTTGGTGGTCGTTTGATCACTAGTACAGCGCGCAAACTGTCAAAAATGTTCTTTACCAAATTCGAGAAGATTATGTCGGGCGAAGAAAGCCTGGCCGAAGACAAGGCAGCCGAAGCGACATCTTGAGCAGGTGCCACACGATGAGGGCAAGCCGCCATTCTGCGCCATAGTTAACGTTGTTTTTTACACGCATGAAACATTCACCGTCTCAAGAGTTTTATTATATCGTTAATCACAACTGCCATTGAGGTGGGTGGGACTCAGAAACAGACTCGAAAGTTTTGAGGTCCACGGTCCACGGCCCTTTAACCTTGGGCCTTAGCTTGTGCGCAGCATGAGAGGACATAAACTCACTACACAATTTACCTAAGTTTCTACAGGACCGTAATGGACAGGTCCATCAGTTTTATGCCCATAAATCCCCGGAAACGTGGGATTACTGGGCATTAAAGCTAATAAAAGGTAACATGTAAAAGAGGAGAATGGCGGAGGGAGGGGGATTCGAACCCCCGAGGGGCTTTCACCCCAACACGCTTTCCAGGCGTGCGCCTTAAACC
>DEBO01000169.1:1441-5940 GCA_002348585.1 Alphaproteobacteria bacterium UBA2954
CGTGCGCCTTAAACCGCTCGGCCATCCCTCCAATGAAATAATGCGATTTTTCCGCAATATAGCGGCCCTGCTATGTATATGCAATCATATTGCTGGCACGCCGCAGAGAACACAGTTGCAAAGTGAACTTAACTCAGACATGATCCTGCGATGATACGTTTGATTTTGAGACTATTAGCGGCAGCGTTTTTACTACTGGGTAGTTGGGTTATGTTTGGTGATATCACTAACGATGATTCAGCATCAGTGATGCTGGGTCAGTACTTATATGAACGCGCGCCAGAATTCTTACAAATGGCTGAAGCAGTCATTGATCGATATATTGATCCATGTAGCCTGATAATCGCTCTTGGCTGCTCACCTTTTATATGGCACCCCGTCATCTCAAGTTTGTTACTCTGGCCAGCTGCAATTGTATTTTTAATCATGGGCGGAGCATTCTTGCTTCTATCTAGACTATTCAGCGGCTTTCACAGTAGGCGGAAGCGATCTTATCACAGAGATGGCCGCTGATAGTGCTAGCTATAATACTTTGCTAATTTCAGTTATCGCCCATTTTCAGGGCCTCTAGAAAGGCATTCTGGGGAATATCTACGCGTCCAAACTGGCGCATGCGCTTCTTGCCTTCTTTCTGCTTTTCAAGAAGCTTGCGTTTCCGGCTGACATCACCCCCGTAACATTTGGCTGTGACATCTTTTCTCAAGGCAGAAATTGTTTCTCGCGCAATAACTTTGCCGCCAATTGCTGCCTGCAAGGCAACTTTGAACATCTGGCGCGGTATCAAATCTTTTAGTCGAGCGCAAATCGCACGACCACGATATTCTGACTGTTCGCGATGAACAATCATTGCTAGAGCATCAACAGGGTCTCCATTGACCAGAATGGAAACTTTAACTAAGTCGCCTGAGATATAACTGTCCATCTGGTAATCAAAACTGGCATAGCCCCTAGTCACTGATTTCAACCTATCATAAAAATCAAAAACTACCTCGTTAAGTGGCAAGCGATAAATTACCATGGCACGGCTGCCGGCATAGGTCAGATCTATCTGTTCCCCTCGCCTTTCCACACATAATGATAAGACTTGCCCAAGATATTCGTCAGGTGTCATGATGGTCGCTTTAATCCATGGCTCTTCAATTGACTGAATGCGGGTAACCTCAGGCATATCTGCTGGGTTATGCAAATCCATTTTGTTACCATCTGTCATTGTCAATTGATAAACAACAGATGGGGCAGTTGAGATCAGTTCAAGATTAAACTCGCGACTCAGTCGCTCGCGGATAACCTCCATATGCAATAAACCTAAGAAGCCGCAACGGAAGCCAAAACCTAGGGCGGCAGATGTTTCAGCTTCAAAGGAAAATGAGCTGTCATTTAATGACAATTTTTCAAGAGCCTCACGCAATCCTGAAAAATCTGCGGCATCAATTGGAAACAAGCCACAGAATACAACAGGTACAGATGGCTTGAACCCCTCAAGTGGCTCTGCGCAGGGGCGGCGGTCATCTGTGATCGTGTCACCAACCTTCGCGTCAGATACAGTTTTTACTCCTGCATTTATAAAGCCAATCTCACCTGGACCGAGCTGATCGACAGCCACAGGTTTTGGACCGAAAATACCAACACGCTCTACGGTATGCACAGCACCACTTGCCATCATGCGGATCTTCATACCCTTTTTGATAATTCCATCACGCACTCTTATCAAAGTCATTACGCCCAGATACGCATCATACCAGCTATCAACAAGGAGGGCCTGCAAAGGTGAAGCCACAGCACCCATAGGCGCGGGTAGTTCTTTAACAACAGCTTCTAGAACATCTTCAATTCCGAGTCCTGTTTTTGCAGACACAGCAAGAGCATTATCTGCCGGCAAGCCAATCACATCTTCAATCTGGGCCTTCACCCTGTCTGGCTCAGCAGCTGGCAAATCTATTTTATTCAGAACTGTGACCATCTCATGATCAGCATCTAGAGCCTGATATACATTTGCCAGTGTCTGCGCTTCAACTCCTTGTGAGGCGTCAACAACAAGAAGCGAGCCTTCGCATGCAGATAAGGAACGGGACACTTCATAGCCAAAATCAACATGACCTGGGGTATCCATAAGGTTCAGAACATAGTCTTCACCAGACTTTGCGGTGTAGGACAAGCGCACCGTCTGTGCCTTGATTGTAATACCGCGTTCACGTTCAATGTCCATATTATCAAGAACCTGCTCGGACATCTCACGTTCACTGAGGCCACCACAAAACTGAATTAATCTGTCCGCAAGAGTTGACTTGCCATGGTCTATATGAGCCACTATGGAAAAATTTCTGATTTTTGCTATGTCCGTCATGAGCTGATTGATAACGCAATTTGGAACGGCTTTCCAGCTATACCATCACAATTTTCCGCCCTTTAGCTGATTAAATTGGTAATATGGCACAAGTCGGCAAGCCCTTGACCCGTTTGCCGTTCATGGTACAACATCACTCTGAATATAAAGCTCCACAGCCTGGACCTGACATGTCTACTATGAACCATGCGAAATACAGTGCCTACCCACCTGTCGAATTGCCTGACAGACAGTGGCCAAGCCAGGTGATTTCCACTGCACCAGTCTGGTGTTCTGTAGATTTGCGTGATGGCAATCAGGCTTTAATCGAGCCAATGGACAGCATTCGTAAGATGCGTATGTTCAAAACGCTGGTTGGTATGGGTTTTAAGGAAATTGAAGTCGGTTTCCCTTCAGCCTCTGATACAGATTTTCACTTTTTGCGAGAATTAATTAGCGGAGGGCACATTCCAGCGGATGTAACAATACAAGTTCTCACGCAAGCAAGGGAACATCTAATAGATAGAACGATAGATTCTCTTCGAGGCGCACCAAATGCGATCCTGCATCTTTATAATTCAACTTCTACCCTTCAGCGGCGAGTGGTATTTAAATCTGACCGTGATGGCGTGAAACAAATCGCCATAGACGGGGCGAAGATGGTTGCTGAGCGGGTAAGCAAACTGGGGGCTGATACTAATCTGCGGCTGCAATATTCACCAGAGAGCTTTACAGGAACTGAGCTGGATTATGCCCTAGACGTCTGTGAATCAGTTATGGATATCTGGAGTCCTACCCCCGAAAATAAGACAATTATAAACCTGCCGGCGACTGTTGAGATGTCTACACCAAACATTTATGCAGATCAGATAGAGTGGATGCATCGTCACTTTACGCGTCGTGATAGTATGGTTTTGTCGTTACATCCTCACAATGATCGTGGCTGCGGCGTTGCCGCAACTGAGTTAGGGCTGATGGCTGGCGCCGACCGCGTTGAAGGCACCCTATTTGGTAATGGTGAGCGGACAGGTAATGTCGATATAATTACGCTAGGACTTAACCTGTTCACACAAGGTGTTGACCCAAAGCTGGATATGTCTGATATCACGAGCTTGGTCGAAACAGCTGAATTCTGCAACCAGCTGCCTGTTCATCAGCGACATCCTTATGCTGGCCAACTGGTTCATACTGCGTTTTCAGGCTCACATCAGGACGCCATCCGAAAAGGGATGGAAGCAACACAGAGCGCCAACGCTCTGCAATGGGAAGTGCCATATTTACCTATCGACCCGGCGGATATTGGCTGTACCTACGAAGCAATAATTCGGGTGAACTCACAATCAGGTAAGGCAGGTTCTGCCTGGCTGTTGGAAACTGAACATAATGTCCGCCTTCCACGGGGGATGGAAATAGAATTCAGCCAGATTGTCCAAAAGCAGGCAGATAAAAGCGGTCAGGAAATCACAGCTGACATGATTTGGACGATTTATCAATCTGAATATCTGGATAGGATCTCTCCATTTAAGCTGGTTTCTGTTGAGACAAAACCTGCATCCTTGGCTTCAGAAAAAGAACGCATCACAGCGACGGTTCAGCATAATGGCCAGGAGAAAACCATTTCTGCAACCGGAAACGGCCCCATTTCTGCAATGGTGAACGCCTTGCGGGAAAATTTTGATATCGATTTCACGCTCGCTGATTTTGGCCAAAATACACGTTCTTCAACTTCCAAGGCTGAAGCTGCTGCCTATGTTGAACTGAAAACAGGAAAAAATGAGCGTTCTGTTTATGGTGCAGGCATTCATACATCAATCACACTCGCCCCACTTTACGCGCTGGTGTCTGCGGTCAATCGGCTTTAGGCCATAATAGTAAAGTAAAGCTGTTGGTTATGCGCCACGCAGAACACCACCGCAGTTTTTACCGACTGTAGCTGTGATTTGATCTGAAAGAGCAATCAAATCACTTTCGCTGAAGGTAGCATCATTTGGCTGAAGCGTAACTGTAAGGGCAACAGATTTTCGCCCGTCTTCGATGCCTTTACCCTGATAGACATCAAACACAGATATATCTGTGACTACATCGCGTGAAGCACGGCGTATAGCGTCAATGAGCGACTGAGCAGGAACGGTCTCATCAACAATGAAGGCAAAGTCACGTGTAACAGGCTGAAGTG
>DEBO01000164.1 GCA_002348585.1 Alphaproteobacteria bacterium UBA2954
AGAACTGAAGGATGATCCATCAGAACATTATCGACCTCCAATGGCGATATTTTTTCTCCACCGCGGTTTATAATCTCTTTCAACCGGCCTGTAATTTTAAGGTAACCTTCTGCATCAAAATATCCCTGATCACCGGTTCTGAACCAACCACCTGTAAAACTGGTTGTATTGGCTTCCAGATTATTTTCATAACCTGGAGTCACATTATCCCCTTTAATGCAGACCTCTCCTTCTTTACCTTGCGGTTGAGCCTCGCCTTCAGAATCAAGAATACAAACCTCAGGTGACGTCGCGATCCCCACAAACCCAGCCTTCTGGCGCCCTGCCCCAAGCGGATTTGATGTCATCTGGTGGGCTGCTTCTGTCATGCCGTAAGCTTCAATAACTGGGCAACCAAAAACAGCAACAAGCTCTTCAAAGACAGCCGGAGGAAGAGATGCTGATGATGAGCGGATAAAACGCAAGCTTAGAGCCTGTGCCTGTGCCGGGTTGCGCTTTGCCCTCAACAATATAGCCTGATGCATTGTCGGCACACCAGAATACCAACTGATTTGTTCCGAAGCGGCGAGCTCCATAAATTTCAACGCATTAAAACCAGCAGTGCAGCAGACAGATGCGCCTTTGCCTATGCTAGCTATCAGCACAGCAATCAGACCGTGAATATGAAATAATGGCATGATGTTCAGACAATGATCATGATCTCGCAGTTCCAGACTTGCCGCGATATTACGCGCTGAGGCCAGAATATTTTTTTGTAACAAAGGAACCACTTTGGGCCGCGAGGTAGTGCCGGAGGTGTGAAGGACAAGAGCCTCTTGTTCTGTACAGGCGGGCTTTATATCTGCTTCCTCATCAAACAACAAAAACTCACCAGCTGACATGTCTGGTTTAACCCTCGCTTCTGCTACAGGAATGTTTAAAGCTGCAGCGGCCTGGCGAACTGGATTATCGCTACCTTGCTCAACAATTACCAGTGCAGGTGACAGATCAGAAAGATAAAATTCGTATTCATTCCTCTTGTAGTTAGGGTTCAGCGGGGCTGCTGACATATAGCTGGCAACAGCCAAAAATGATGAAGCCATTTCTGGGCCATTTGGCAGCACAATGGCGACCCTGTGTGAGGCGTGCAAGCCTTGCCCCGCTAGTTGCCGCCCAATCGTATCGACATGGCGACGCAACTGGACATAGTTCAGTGGCTGCCGGGTTGGAGCGCTCAACGCAATGGCTGAATCAGCCCCTTTATCAAGAAGCGATCTTAACGTCATATTAATTTACCTGCATCTGAACTTAAGGATCTTCATGTATTTGGTTTTGCAAACAACTTATGGGATAGGCCACCAAAACCACTCTTCACAGCTGTTGCCCTTATCTGAACTTAATCTTTACTTAATAAATTGCGCTTGCTGTTCATAAATTCAAGAACGTTCTGCAGTGTACTAGGCCTATCCACCACCTGATACCCACTCATGTTAACAAGCTTTCCAACACCAACCGAACCATAATAAACCGGTGAAGCGAGCGTTATACCATTTGCCAATGGACGCAGAAAAACAGCACCCAACTCAACCACATTAGGCGACGGAATAATTGAAGCAAGCCAAGGCGATCCTCCAGTTTTTATAATATCATAGAACCAATGCCGTGGGGCTAACCCTTCTTAACGATTGATGAAGAGGTATTTTCTATCATGGACGCCAGCCCACCGCATCTTCAATTTTTGCATATTTAAAATGACCGAAGCTCCTACATGGACGAAACTACGGTAAGGTAGGGAGGCTTACGAACAAGCGCAATGATCACAATAACCAACCTTCATTGCTGCGCTGCAAATCCATAGGGCGTTGCTCACATAATAAGGCCTCAGCATGCCTATGCACATGTCGATCCACATCACATTACACTTACGATACAACTACATGAAGTATATGGCAAATCTTTTCTGCCTATATATTGTAGATTGGCAGTGTTACGGTGTTTTTGTTAACCTGATGGGAATTTGGGTCGTTTTTCCAAGTTGAAAATTTTATGTGCTTGAGAACAGACACCCAAGCAGCTTACTATCTAGGTTTATATCAATACGTCTGTACGGGACATCCGCATGTTGAACACGTTTAAATTTTTGGTTGTCCTAACGGTTATTCTATTTATCTCTGATCTTAATGCCAATTCCTTTCAGGACGGCAAAAACGCCGAACGCAATGGAAACTACAAAAAAGCCTTTGATATTTGGCTGCAATTAAGTCAGAAAGGAGATTCTTCAGCCCAGACTGGCCTCGCTTTTCTGTATAAACACGGACAGGGTGTTAAACGCGATATGGACCAAGCAATTAACTGGTTCAAAGAGGCGGCGGCAAGGGGTAATGCTGATGCTCAGGATATGATGGGCCTATTTTATTACAGTGGAAAAGGGGTCAAGCGGGATTCTTCTGTGGCAGCAAAGTATTACCTTATGGCTGCAGAACAAGGTCATGTCGACAGCCAATTTATGCTCGCTTCTCTTTACCAAAGAGGTGAAGGTGTCGAACAAAACATAACTGAAGCCGCTCGCTGGTTTAAAGCAGCCGCTATTCAGGGTGACAAAATAGCATTATCCAGTTTAATGGGACTTCATTTAAATGAGCTTAATGTAGGTAAAGAATTTTCAAAGTGGCTCGAAAATTATCAAAGATCTTCCGAAATAACTGATGTTGACCCACAATTTCATCTTGGGCAGCTCTATCATGAAGGCCGCGGCGTCATTCAAGATTTTTCACTTGCCGCGGAACTTTATCGACAGGCAGCTGAAAAGGGGAATAAAGAGGCCCAATTTGGGCTAGCAACATTATATAAGAACGGAGATGGGCTGCCGAAGGATATTGAAAAGGCAATTTTTTGGTTTGAGAGGGCGGCCTCGGGCGGACATTTAAATGCAATGTCAACTCTTGCGTCCGCTTACGACAACGGCATTGGTGTAAACCAAAATGATAAGGCAGCCAGTTACTGGCAACAAGAGGGAGCTCTTGGAGGCGACATCGAAGCACAATATTTAACAGGAAATCGATATGAAGCAGGCATAGGTTTCACAAAGAATTATGTAAAAGCTTTTAGATTCTACGAACTCGCTGCTGAGAAAAAACATGTTAAGGCTAGTTTTAAGTTAGGACAATTTTATGAGCAAGGCATCGGGACAGGTGAAAACTACAGGCAAGCTGCAAAATGGTATTTGCAGTCCGCTAATTCTGATTATGGGCCAGCACAGGCATCTATAGGGCGGTTGTATTTTTTGGGCAGAGGCGTAGAGAAAAACATGCTTCAAGCTCAAAGATATTTAAAAATCGCTTCTGAAAAAGGTGATGCTATCTCCCAATATCTATTAGCAGAAATATTCTCATCAGGAATTGGCATTTCTCAAGATAAAGCGCGAGCTGCCCATTTATATAAGCAAAGTGCAGATCAAGCATATGCACCTGCACAATATAGGCTAGGCCAAGCTTATGAAGCTGGAGGGGGTGTGAAGCAGGATAATGAGCTTGCGCTGAATTATTTCAGATTAGCTGCCGAGCAAGGTCTAGCAGCTGCTCAGATCAAAATAGCTAAAATTTATGAAAATGGAAAAGAGATAAAAGCTGAGTTATCGACTGCTGCGAAATGGTACGAAAAAGCAGCAAAGCAGGGCATTATGGATGCGCAAATTTGGATGGGATTTGCACATAAGACAGGCACGACCGTCAAACGCGACCCAAACTTATCTGCTGAATGGTTTTTGCTGGCCGCCAATCAGGGCGATGCTATCTCGCAATATGAAACAGGCGTGGCCTATGAGTCAGGAACAGGGCTCGACACGAATATTGCTGAAGCGATGTTCTGGTATGAGAAAGCGGCTGAGCAAAATCATATAGAATCGCAATATCGAATTGGCAGGGGATATTTGGACGGCAGAGGGGTAAACCAAAAAGATAAAGCTAGCTTTATCTGGCTGCGTATGGCAGCTGATCAGGGGCATAAACAAGCCGCCCGCTATCTTGGGGACCTGCTGCGCGCAGGCAGAGGCACCGAAATCGATACTGCCAAAGCTGTCAGCTATTACCGGCTGGCAGCAGACGCGAATATTATGGAAGCTCAATATCAGCTAGCTAAAATTATTAGTGCCAAAGGAGCATCAGAGGCTGATATTGACGAAGCCATTATACTCTTTGACAAGGCTGCGCAACAAGGGGATGCAAGATCTCAGCTTGTTTTGGGCATCTATTATGATGAGGGAAGCGTCATTCCTGCGGACAAACACCGGGCGGAGGATTATCTAATTATGGCAGCCCTGCAAGGGGTTGAGGAAGCACAATTTAGGCTAGCCCAAATATACAACAGCGGTGTAATTGAGAATAAAACCGCAGTAGATGCTTTTCCTTTTTATGAAGCAGCAGCAAATCAAGGGCATGTTGGCGCTCATTACTTTCTTGCCAGACTTTATGATACTGGCAGAGGCACAGCCCAGAATCACACCTTAGCTGTTCACTACTATAAACTTCCAGCCAAAAAGCTCTATCTGGATGCAAACTGGCGACTAGGCGTTTTAGCAAGGGACGGTCTTGGAATGGCTTCAAATGTTCAGGAGATGGAGCGTCTATTCCTTATAGCTTCTCGTCAGGGTGATGTCCGTGCCCAACTCGCTCTTGGTAAAGCTTATCGAAGCGGAAAATTTCTGGAACAGAATTATAAAAAGGCAATTTCTTTCCTGAGCCTTGCTATTAAACAGCAGGATAGAGAAGCACAATTTGTTTTGGGCCAGATGCGCATGCGGGGTGAAGGTGGCGATGTAAACCCTGAAGATGCAATCTTAAACTTTAGGGAGGCAGCTAATAATGGGCATATGCTAGCTCAGTTTACATTGGCTGAGATGCTGCATTGGGGCAACCTTATCAAAAAGGATATAAAAGAGGCTGCTTATTTTTATGAACAAGCCGCACTGCAGGGTCATATGCTTTCTCAGTATAGAACTGCGATGTTTTATGAACAAGGACAGGCTGGTATTCAAGAGCGTGCTCGTGCGGCAAAATTTTACGAACTGTCTGCAAAACAGGGGCATATTCCGTCCCAATATAATCTAGCCCTGTTGCTTGAAAATGGTTTAGGCGTTCCAACGGACATGTCAAAAGCTGCCTTTTGGTATCAACAAGCCTCGGACAGAGGAGATATAAACGCACAGTATGCTCTAGGTTTGATGTATGAGGCTGGCCGCGGCGTATCCCAAAGCTATAAAAAGGCAGCATCATTATATCTAGCTGCTGCTGAAAATGGGCATATTGAATCACAGGTAAATCTTGGCGTAGTGTTCGTTAAAGGTGAAAGCTCCATTCAGAACTATATTCAAGCTCATATGTGGTTCAATATAGCTGGTTCGCAGGGCAGCAGAGTTGCACTCAACTATCGCGACCAGATTGCTAAGCAAATGGTGCCGCAGGACATTTCCAAAGCTCAGCAATTAGCTCAATCCTGTGTTTTACAGAATTATATAGGCTGCAGCCCACTGTAGCCAGTCATTCGAATTTTATCGTAACAAATTGCGCTTAAATTAGCGTCGCTTTTTTCGTTTCTTTCTCTGCCTTGTAATCAATTTAACCTGACCCTGGGTCAAAACAGCGTAGGCATAAACAATCGCCTGCTAGGTCGAACCCACCCGTCATATTTGGCAGCTTCATGCACCAGCAGTGCCGATCAGCTGAAGACCCACAACGAAATTGGGTGCCTCAATTTTTGCATCTGCCCCCTCGCCCCTCAGGCCTTTATAAATTTAATCTGCTAGGAAACAGAGAAATATGCCTGACCTGCCTGTTTTTGAGTGATAAGCGACAGACCAAAACAGCCGGAACTTAGGTATCCTGGCCAGCACGGGCTGCTCGTTTGCGCTCATGCGGATTTAGATAGCGTTTTCGTAAACGGAGCGAACCTGGGGTCACTTCAACGAGTTCGTCCGGGTTGATATAGGCCATCATATCCTCAAGGGACAGACGCCGTGGGGGCACTAGAAGAATGGCATCATCAGAGCCTGACGCACGCACATTTGTTAGCTTTTTGCCTTTCAGGACATTTACTCCCAAATCATTATCTCGATTATGCTCACCCACAACCATGCCTTCATAAACCTTATCCTGCGGATTGACAAACATAACGCCTCTGTCCTGCAGATTAAACAGTGCATAGGCAACAGCCTGCCCTGTTTCAGTTGAAATCAATGCGCCATTTCGCCGTCCTGTTATATCCCCTTTATACGGGGAATAGCCGTGAAACACCCTGTTCAGAACGCCTGTACCCCGCGTTTCCGTCAGAAACTTTCCCTGAAATCCGATTAGGCCGCGGGATGGGGCAAGAAACAACAGGCGTGTCTTACCTGCTGTTGACGTCCGCATATCCAGCATCTCTGCCTTGCGTTGGTTTAGCGCATCAATTACCGGGCTGGCATAATCGGCATCCACATCAATAGTGACTTCTTCTATCGGCTCGCACCTCTTCCCGTCTATAGTCTGAAACAAAACACGCGGACGCGATACAGTTAGCTCAAAGCCTTCACGGCGCATTGTTTCAATCAGAACGCCAAGCTGCAGCTCGCCCCGGCCACCAATTTCAAAACTATCCTTGTTGTCACTTTCTGAAAATATGATCGCAACATTTACCTCTGCTTCAGCCAGCAGACGCTGCCTGATCATTGTTGAGGTGACTTTCTTACCTTCCCTACCCGCAAAAGGGCTGTCATTTACCGTGATGGTTACAGCCATTGTAGGCGGATCAATGGGGGTGGATGGCATGGGTGTAGTCACAGACGGACTGGCAATTGTATCGGCAACGGATGCCTTGGCCAGCCCGGCAATACAGACGATGTCTCCTGCTTTTACAGACTCTGCGGGCACACGCTCTGCTCCTTCAAAACGCAACAGCTTTGTCAATCGCCCTGTTTCTTTCACCTCGCCATTCAAACTTAAGGCACGCACCGCTTCATTTATGGATGCTGTACCCTGCATCACCCGTCCGGTCAGGCATCTACCCAGAAACTGATCTGAACCAAGCAGCGTCGCTAGCATCGCAAATGGCGCTGCCAGATCTCCTTCTGGTGCGGGAACATGTGCCAGAACTTTCTGCATTAATGGGCGCAGAGAAACGCGTTCATCTTCAAGCTGCTCAACACACCAACCATCACGCCCAGATGCGTATAGGATCGGAAAATCGAGCTGTTCGTCATTTGCGTCCAAAGAGACAAACAGGTCAAACACCTCGTCAATCACCTCATCAGGGCGAGCATCTGACTTGTCAATTTTATTCACAATAACAATCGGTCGCAGCCCTTGCGCCAGCGCTTTGCCAAGAACAAATTTCGTTTGTGGCATCGGCCCTTCAGCTGCATCTGTTAGAAGAATAACGCCGTCTGCCATATGTAAAACCCGCTCAACTTCACCTCCAAAATCAGCATGGCCAGGGGTATCAATAATATTAATGCGCACCCCATCCCATAAGACAGAAGTCGGCTTTGCCAGAATAGTAATACCCCGTTCCTTTTCCAAATCTCCTGAATCCAACAGTCGCTCTTCAACCTTTTGGTTATCACGGAACATACCACTTTGGCGCAGGATTGAATCAATCAATGTTGTCTTGCCATGGTCAACATGGGCAATGATAGCAATATTCCGCAATTCTTCAGACATCTGAATTAAATCCCTAACTGTCACTGAAACATTGAAATAAAAAGAGCAGGCAAAGATGACAGCCTAACTATTATAGGAGTGTTTCGCGAAGGGTGATACCCGCCGCGCGCATCTGCTGTGTGGCAACTGCCATTGACCCGTCAAGATCAATGGCCCGACAGGCAGGAAGAACAACATGAACATCATAACCGAGCCTCGCCGCATCTAGGGCTGAGTAGGCCACACAGTAATCTGTTGCCAGCCCCGCCAGCACAAGCTGCCCAACAGATCTGTTCTGAAGATAGCCATGCAGACCTGTTACTGTGGTCTGGTCATTTTCAAAAAAAGCTGAATAGCTGTCGATGGCCGAGTGAAATCCCTTGCGGATAATCATATGGGCCGCATCAATCTGCAACTCGGGATGAAAGGCGGCACCAGCACTGCCCTGAACACAATGATCCGGCCACAAGGTCTGCATCCCATAGTTGAACTCTATTGCATCAAATGGTCTTCGGCCTTCATGACTCGTCGCAAAGCTAGCATGCCCATCAGGGTGCCAGTCCTGTGTTGCCACAATATGGGCAGCAGATGTGATCATAAGGTTTATCGGCGCCACCACCTGATCACCGTCCTGGACAGCCAGCTTGCCACCTGGGCAAAAATCATTCTGGACATCTATGATCAGAAGGGCCGTATTATCTGTTGTCAGATCAAGTTTGCTGGTCATTTGTGTAATCCTGTCATTTCTTTCCAGTGTACTCGGCATAAAGAGACATATTTATCATTGCCCCCAATTTCAATCTGGGCACCATCTGTTACCGTTTCGCCTGTCTCTGTCAGGCGGGTCACCATAGTCGCCTTACGCCCGCAATGGCAGATAGTTCTGATTTCTCGCAAAGTATCTGCCACAGCCAACAGAACAGCTGAACCAGGGAAAAGCTGACCTCTGAAATCTGTGCGCAAACCATAGCACATGACAGGAATATTGAGCTGATCAACAACAACGCTCAACTGCCACACCTGATCAACAGACAGGAATTGTGCCTCATCAACCAGCAGACAATCCAAAGTCTGTTGTTCATGCGCACGCCGTGTTAACTGTTCAATATCTGTATCCGCCGTAAAAGTGAGCGCATCAGCACCTAAACCTATGCGTGATCCAATCCGCCCTTTACCTGTCCTGTCATCGAAAGCAGCAGTCAGCAACAGCGTGTTCATTCCTCGCTCACGGTAATTATGAGACGCCTGCAAAAGAATCGTTGATTTGCCGGCATTCATTGCCGAATAGGAAAAATACAGCTTGGCCACAATAATCGTCTCAATGTTCAAATTTGAATAGTGAAAGTCTGGCTTTGGCTAAATCAACTGGCCTAAAAAGTCCAGCTAAAACAGGTTCTGCTCCTTGGGCAAAGACAGAATTCAAATCAGTTTGAAAACATCTTTTCGTTTCATCTTAAACAGCTCATAAAGCAGAGTGGGTGGATAATCATGTTACAGCCAGCAGAATCAGCGCAAATGTTCACTGTTCTAGAGCATCCTTTAGTTAGGATGAAGATGACAACGTTACGTGACCAACGCACACCGCCACAGCAATTTCGACGGACGTCACATGAAAACGCCGTGCTGATGAGCTTTAATGTGTTTGCCCATCTACGCTGTGATGCGCGTGATGTACACACACTGCTTGAAACGACGACCGGACAATATCTGCAAAGCCCTGTTCCTTGCCTTTTATCCATTTTACGTGCAGGAAACGGGTTAGGTGACGCGCTGTCAGCAATCCTGCCAGAAGCGGTCATTGGTCATTTGGGTGTGCAGCGTGACCCGGAAACGCACAGGCCTATCTAATACTATGAAAAACTGCGAGCGGACATTCGTCAGCGGCAGGTTATCATTGCTTACCCGATGCTGGCGACCGGCGGCTCTGCCACCATGGCTGCTAATCGTATGAAGAAAAAGACAGTAACGGCCTTGTCTTTGTCTGTCTGATCGCAACCCTTGAAGGCGTCTCCGCCTTTCAGAATGCGCATCCGAATATACCAATAGCCACTGCCGCCCTTGACCAACAGCTAGACAAAAACTGCTATATTCTGCCTTGCCTCAGTGACGCGGGTGACAGGATTTATAATACGGTTTAGACCGTTCCCAACAGCCTGCTTGTTTTAAGCAGAAATGATGAAAAGGGGATCTATTCAGATGACTTATCCAAATTATCTGGCCCAAAACTATAAGGCAGAAGTGCATCAAGAGTAAAAGTCTGGCGCGGGCCTGCCTCATCACAAATTACAATTTGTGTATCTGCTGTTCCAAATTCACGAATTTTCTGACGACAGCCCCCACAGGGTGTGCATAGCAACTCACCTCTACCTGCTACAGCAATTTTGCGGATCTGACGCCCGCCTGCCATAATCAGAAACGAAATGGCACTAGCCTCAGCACAGCAGCCTTGCGGATAAGCAGCATTTTCAATATTGGCGCCGCTGTGGATATTTCCCTTTTCATCCAATATCGCGGCCCCGACAGCAAAACCGCTGTATGGCGCATAGGCCTTTTCCATCGCAGCGATTGCTGCTTTTATCAATTTGTCACACATAAATTATCTTTCCTTGATATAAGGCACCCCGATTGACCGCGGTGGTGAGGCTTTGCCAATAAAGCCTGCCAACAAAATCACCGTCAAAAGATACGGCAAAACAAGGATCAAGTCTGTTGATATATGACCAATCACAGGTATTTCCACACCTTGCAATCTGGCCGCCAGAGCATCCATAAAACCAAACATAAGACAAGCCAGTAAAGCAGGCACAGGGCGCCATTTTCCAAAAATCAGCGCCGCCAGCGCGATATACCCTTTGCCTGCAGCCATCTCGCGGATAAAGCCTGCACCATGCGCCGTCGACAGATAGGTACCGGCGATCCCGCATAAAATACCCGCAATAATCACAGCCTGAAATCGCAGCCCAGAAACGCTGACCCCTGCACTATCAACAGCTTCCGGTTTTTCACCAACCGCCCGTAGACGCAGGCCAAATGTGGTTCTGAACACCACAAAACCTGTGACAATCACGGAGAACAAAGCGACCCAGACCAGAAGATTATGACCAGAAATAATCTCCTTATAAATAGTCCCTAGCACGGGAACATGCTCAGCTTGTTCGGCAAAAGGCAGTACAATATCCGTGAAGCGCTCAGATTTATTCAGAAACGGTGTCTGACCACCCTGCGCAAATAAGGCTATGCCCAATGTCACTGTGAGGCCTGATGCCAGAATATTGATGGCCAGCCCGGAAATAACTTGGTTGCCTTTATGAGTAATACAAGCAAAGCCATGAATTAAGCTCAACGCAACAGAGACAAGGATGCCGCCAGCAAGACCAAGAAGAGGCGAACCTGTCAAAGCGGCCATGCTGGCGGCCGCAAAAGCCGACATCAGCATCTTGCCTTCAAGGGAAATATCAATGATACCTGAGCGTTCTGAAAACAGGCCGGCCATCGCACACAGAATAAGCGGTGCGGCAACCCGCAGGGTAGCATCAATTGTCAGGACAAATTGTAGCCAGAGGTCAGTCATTGTCTGCTCCCTGTTGGTTTGCACAGACTGCTGTAGACCTGGACAACGGCAGGCGTGAACAGATAAGCAAGTGCTCCTGAAAACAGAATAATGAGGCCCTGGATCATCAGGACCATTTCACGCGTTATGGTTTGGAATTCAAAATCAAGTTCTGCCCCGCCCTGATATAAAGCCCCGAACAGTAGACTGGCCAGCACGATCCCAATGGGATGATTACGGCCCATTAATGCCACCGCAATGCCCGTAAACCCATATCCTGATGTGAAATTCAAAATTACACGTTGCTGCACGCCCAGAATTTCGTTCAGCGACATCATGCCGGCAAGCGCGCCAGAGATAGCCATCGCGA
>DEBO01000052.1 GCA_002348585.1 Alphaproteobacteria bacterium UBA2954
AAACTCAGCTGCCCAGGTCCAACTATTTGAAGCACTTGGCGCCCAGCCGCCAGCTATGGGACATTTGGCCCTGCTGGCAGGTACAGATGGAGAGGGGCTGTCAAAACGCCTGGGCAGTCTGTCTGTTCGCCAATTGCGTGAGAAAGGTGTGGAAGCACTAGCCCTTGCCAGTCTATTAGCGCGAATTGGCACATCAGCACCGATCATAGCGCAGCCTTTAATGGCTGATATTATTGACGAGTTTGATATCAATAGCTTTGGGCGGGCAACACCAAAATTCTCTCCTGATGAATTGATGCAGATAAATGCCCGTGTACTGCAGCAACTCGATTTCAGTGTTGTAAATGGTCGTCTTTCTGACGCAGGCCTGGGCTCTGTTGATGAGGGTTTTTGGCTTGCAGTGAGAGGTAATATCACAAAATTGACAGAAGTTGCAGATTGGTGGGCAGTTTGTCATCAGCCTGTTGTACCGGAAATTGAAGACCCTGATCTACTTGCTGTTGCATTGGAAAAACTACCTGAAGGACCATTTGGCCAAGAAAGTTGGTCTGTATGGACAAAGGCAGTGGGAACTGCTGCAGGTAAGAAAGGCAAGTCTTTGTTCATGCCGTTGCGAAAGGCGCTCACTGGCCGGGCTTTTGGCCCTGATATGGGCGTCTTGCTGCGTTATATGAAAGCTGAAATTGTGAGGCAGAGGCTCGCTGGACAAACAGCCTGACAAATCTGAGAACTGATAAAAATATGTTGTGAAGATAATGGATATTGTTCTCTATAATACAAAGGCAAGGGAAAAGCAGGTCTTCCTGCCGATTCAGCGTGATAATGTCCGGTTGTATGCCTGTGGGCCGACTGTCTATGACAGAATTCATGTTGGCAATGCCCGTCCGCTTGTTGTATTTGACGTTCTTGTCCGGCTTTTGCGTGCAGCTTTTCCAAAAGTCACTTATGTGCGAAATATAACAGATGTTGATGATAAAATTAATGCAAGAGCTGCGGAACGCGGAATCTCGATTTCTGAATTATGTGAGCAGACTATTTTTAGTTTTCATAAAGACTGCGAAGCTTTGAACTTGCTATCGCCTGATATTGAGCCACGCGCAACAGAACATATCACGCAGATGGTTGCGATGATCACTGGGCTTATCGAAAAGGGATTTGCTTACGAAGCAGAGGGCCATGTTTTGTTTGCTATTGAAAAGATGCCAGATTATGGCCAGCTTTCAGGTCGCAGCCTTGATGAAATGGTTGCTGGAGCTCGGGTTGAAATTGCGCCGTACAAGGCACATCCAGCTGATTTTGTGCTCTGGAAACCATCAAAAGCGGAAATTCCAGGCTGGGGCAGCCCGTGGGGCCGAGGTCGGCCGGGATGGCATATTGAATGTTCAGCTATGTCATCAGAATATTTGGGTGTAGAGTTTGATATTCATGCAGGCGGTCTTGATCTGGTTTTTCCTCATCACGAAAATGAAATTGCACAATCACGCTGTGCGCATGGCACATCTCAAATGGCTGCGTTTTGGGTACATAATGGTTATGTGACTGTTGAAGGTCAGAAAATGTCCAAATCATTGGGCAATTTCACTACAGTTGAAGATGCACTTCAGTGGCACAGAGGAGAGGTGATTAGGTTCAGCCTTTTATCCGCACACTACCGCGCGCCGTTTGATTTTTCTATTGCTGCGCTCCAGCAAGCCCGCACGGTTCTTGATAAATTCTACCGGGCGGTATCCGTTGCTCAGAGAGCTGATATCATCACAGATTTAACTTTGCTAGATACTGAATTTATTTCTGCATTGGCGGATGATATGAATACGCCGCTAGCCATCAGCTGCCTGCACCGTCTGGCTGTTGAGGCGAATAAGGGCCAACTGGCAAGTGCGCGTCAGCTTTTATCCTGCGGCTCTATGCTTGGCTTGCTGACAGATGAAAACTGGTTTGCGGGCGAGTCAGATGATAGCAAAGCGACTTTTGAAATTGAACGCGCTATAGAAGCCCGCAATCAGGCGCGCGCATTAGGCGATTTTGCTGAGGCAGATCGAATTCGCGACCAGCTTGCTGAGCAGGGGATAAAGTTACTGGATGGCCCTGACGGCACACATTGGCGGCGTCTCTAAAAGCAATACGCTAGAAGCTTGATTTTCGCTTGCCCTGTAAATAAGCTACAATCCGCGACCATTTCTCATATGAGGGAAATAAAAACAGATGGGATGATTTCAATAGGGATACATACATGTCTGACCAGCGGACTGACAATCTTACAATATTTTTTGATACGACCCTTAGCGATGGTGGGCAGACAAGAAGTGCTGATTTGTCAGCTGCTGATAAGCAGTTCATTGCACTGGCACTCAATGATTTTGGGATAGACTACCTTAAAGATGGCTGGCTGGGGGCCAATCCAACCGATGATATGTTTTTCAGCAAAGATAAAAAGTTGAAAAACGCAAAGCTCGTCGCTTTTGGCATGACACGTCGCAGCGAGCGTCTTGTTGAAAATAACCCAGGCCTAAATGCTTTCCTTGATCTCCAAACAGATGCGACCTGTCTGGTTAGCAAGACTTGGTATTTTCACGTCACCACGGCGTCGAATATTGAGTTAGACGTAAACACTGCGAATAGATGAGTATTACACCTGTTCAGATTCCAACTGCACTTACACCTGTCGTTATCCTTGCACGACCGCAGATGGGTGAAAATATAGGCGCGACGGCCAGAGCCATGAAGAATTGCGGATTAATGTCTTTGCGACTTGTCACCCCGCGTGATGGCTGGCCCAACCCTGCAGCTGAACCCATGGCCAGCAATGCTGCAGATATTCTTGAAACAGCAGAGGTTTATGACAGTCTGCCAGATGCACTGCATGATATTGGTTATCTTGTGGCGACTTCTGCACGTCCGCGCAATATGGAAAAACCCGTATTTACGCCGCGTGAAGCGATAACCGAAGTGGTTAAGCGACAGGCATGGCAGCATCAAGGTGAAAGTCCACGTTCTGCTTTGCTGTTTGGAGCAGAGCGGTCAGGTCTTGATAATGAGGAATTGATGTTAGCTGATTGTGTCGCCCAGGCGCCGTTAAATCCGGAATTTATGTCCCTGAATTTAGCGCAGGCTGTTTTGCTAATGGCTTGGGAATGGCGTATGGCTGCCCTTGCTGACAGCGAGCATCTGGCAGAGGAGCCAGAAGGAGTGTCAGCCCCTGCAGATTTGGAAAAGCGGGCTTATTTTATGTCACGTCTGCAAGACGTTTTGGCACGCGAAGGGTTCTTCGGCAATGCTGAAATGGCCCCGATTGTGCACCGTAACTTGACCTGTCTTCTTGCTCGAAGCGCGCCAACTGAGCACGAATTAAATACATTGCACGGAATCCTGACACTTTTTGAGCGGAATACAGAAGCTGGAGGTGACAATTCTTGACATCTGAATAGGAAATCGTATACTCCCGCGCATTCCTGGGAAAGTTGACATAAAGCAAAAGCTTTACGCCACGGTGATCATACCCTACCGGGACAACAAAAGGATAAAAAGCCAATGGCACCAAAAACCGAACATAAACGTCATTCCTCCAAGCATAAAATTGACAGACGTCTCGGCGTCAATCTGTGGGGGCGCGCAAAATCACCATTAAACGCGAGATCCTACGCGCCCGGCCAGCATGGCCAGCGTCGCAAAAAGCCAACTGATTTCGGTATTCAGCTGATGGCCAAGCAAAAGTTGAAAGGCTATTACGGAAATATTGGAGAAAAGCAGTTCAAAAAATATTACCAAGAGGCTGTACGCCGGCAGGGTGATACAGGTCAGAACCTTATTGGAATTTTGGAATCGCGGCTGGATGCTGTGCTTTATCGCGCCAAACTGGCCCCAACTGTATTTGCTGCGCGACAGATTATCAACCATGGTCATGTAATGCTGAATGGCAAGCGCTGCAACATTGCTTCTGTGATGTTGAAAGCTGGTGATGCTTTGCAGCTTCGCGACAAAGCGAAGCAGATGCCTGCCATTCTGGAAGGCATAGCCTCTATTGAGCGTGATGTACCCGAATATATCGAAGCTGATCATGACAAGATGTCTGCCACATTGGTGCGTGCGCCATCTCTGAACGAGGTGCCTTATCCTGTGCAGATGGAACCAAACCTTGTGGTGGAATATTATTCACGTTAATTAATGGTTTTCTATCCTTCTTACAGATAAGAAAAAGGCACCAGATAATTCGGTGCCTTTTGTTTTCTAGCGCTCATTTGTGCGAATTCTGAATCATGCTACTCTGTCTGAAGGAGTTGGTGTTGTGGAGCAAAAAGATGACAACAGGGTGGCCAGATGAATATTACGCTGTTATTTTCACGACACAGCGCACTGATGCGGAAATGGCCATGTATGGTCTGACTTCAGAACGAATGATTGAGCTGGCACAACAACAGCCGGGCTTTCTGGGGCTGGAATCCGTCCGGGAAGATAATGGCCTTGGGATTACTGTATCATACTGGCGTGACAGAGAAGCCATCGCAGCGTGGGAAGACCATGCTGAATATCGCGTTGCTCAGGCCTTGGGCCGCAAAGAATTTTATAGCTGGTTTCAGCTGCGCATCGCAAAGGTCACAGAAGAACACAGCTTTGGCCTCGACGATTTGTTAGGATGAGACCTCAGTGGCCTAGCTTTGGACAGGCTGCGGATTAACATCCACTCCGTGCGTATTTAGCATTTCCATCAGTTCGCCTGATTCATACATTTCACGAATTATATCACAACCGCCAATAAATTCACCTTTGACATAAAGCTGGGGAATTGTTGGCCAGTCTGAATACTGCTTTATTCCCTCGCGGATGGAATCATCATCGAGAACATTCACACCTTTAAATTTTATTCCTAGATGGCTAAGAACGCCTACAACTGTAGCAGAAAACCCACACTGCGGGAAAACTGGTGTTCCCTTCATGAACAGGACCACGTCTGAAGCGTCAATGTCATTCTGAATTCTGTCCCTGGTAGATTGATCAAGCATTTTCACTTCCTTTTTTCTACTTCTGGCTAACTTGTTTAGTCATGATTTAGGAGCTCTTGTCTGCAGGGCAAGCGCATGCAATTGTCCGCCCATACGTCCCCCGAGTGAATCATAAACCATCTGATGTTGCTGAACACGCGTTTTACCCAAAAATGCAGCACTTTCTACCATACAGGAATAATGGTCTCCATCACCTCGTAAATCTTCAATCGATATTTTGGCGTCGGGAAAAGCAAGACGTATCAAATCTTCGATCTCATGAGCCTGCATTGCCATGCTTTATTCCTTTGCTATCGCTTCTGTTTGGTTAAGCCATCATCTCAGGCAGTTTGCTCTCATAACATTGCCGTATCTCTTCTAAAGAAATGGTGACATCCGGGCCGACTGTCAATATCTGGCTATCTTTTGTGGTGCCAATCTGATGGCCTTTAAGATGGTGTTCATCAAGAAGAGCCTGAAATTTTACTGCATCTTCAACTTGGACCAGGTAGCGTGCCTGGTCTTCGCCAAATGCCCATGCCAGCAAAGTGTCACTTTCTGGGATATTGATGTCAGCACCAAGATTGCTTGATAAGGCCATTTCAGCAAGAGAGACAAGCAAGCCCCCATCACTGATATCATGGGCAGCCTTTATTTGGCCGAAAGCGATTTGTTCACGCACAAACTGGCCGTGTGCCTTTTCAGCGTCCAAATCAACCGGGGGAGGGGCACCTCCTTCACGGCCAGCAACAATCTTGGCAAATACCGAGTTGCCCAGCCATCCATCTACACAATCAGCTGGCTGACCAATTACAAAAATTGCTTCGCCTTCTGAGGTAAACCCAATTCCAACAGCTGTTTCCCATTCGTCAATCAGGCCAACCATGCCAATAACCGGGGAGGGCTGAATCGCCATGCTATCTGTTTCATTATATAAAGACACGTTACCAGATACGACTGGTGTACCCAAAACCTTACAGGCTTTGCCCATACCATTTATTGCACCCACAATCTGCGCCATGATGTCCTGCTTTTCTGGGTTGCCGAAATTTAGATTATTTGTTATCGCCAGTGGCTTAGCTCCCGTTGCACATATATTCCGCCACGCTTCAGCAACAGCCTGAGCCCCTCCCTCAAACGGATCAGCTTCGACATATCGGGGGGTGCAATCAGTTGAAATCGCAAGGGCTTTGTTAGT
>DEBO01000029.1:0-4638 GCA_002348585.1 Alphaproteobacteria bacterium UBA2954
TGACATACTCTCCATGCCCCCAGCAATAATAATATCTGCCCCACCAGCTTTGATCTGATCATAGCCCAGCATTACAGCCTTCATGCCAGAACCGCACATTTTGTTGACTGTGGTGCAAGGAACAGATTCTGAGAGTCCTCCCGCAAAGCTGGCCTGACGGGCGGGGGCCTGACCCAGCCCCGCTGGCAGAACACATCCCATTATGACCTCACCAATCAGGGTTTTATCTACACCTTGCTGATCCACGACTGCTGCGATGACTTTTCCACCTATTTCAGGGGCGGTTAGGTCACGCAGAGCGCCTTGAAAGCTGCCTATTGCGGTGCGTGCTGCTGCAGTAATAAAAATATCTTTGGCCATTATCTCACCACCCCTTAAAGAGCTATTCACCCGTAAAGCGTGCGCTACGTTTTTCGGTGAAGGCAGCCATGCCTTCTTTCTGGTCTTTTGTGGAAAACAGAGAATGAAAGATCCGCCGTTCAAACAACAGGCCTTCTGTCAGGCTAATCTCATCAGCACGTGCAACTGCCTCACGTGCCAGCATTGCGCTGGCAGGTCCAAATTCAGCAATTGTCTCAGCAACGGCCATAGTCTCTGCCATCAGCGCCTCATCAGGGAAAATGCGGGAAATAAGGCCGGATCGTTCTGCTTCTTCTGCATCCATCATACGGCCAGTTAAAATCATATCCATGGCTTTAGCCTTGCCGACTGCACGGGTCAGGCGTTGTGACCCTCCCATGCCGGGTATCACACCCAGCTTAATCTCAGGTTGCCCAAATTTGGCAGTTTCGCCGGCAAACAGAATGTCACACATCATTGCCAGCTCACACCCGCCGCCAAGTGCAAAGCCGTTTACTGCGGCAATTTTTGGCGTGCGCAGTTGGGCAACGGTTTCCCATTTGGCAAACATATTTTCATAGAATGTATCCATATAGGATTTTACGGCCATTTCTTTAATATCTGCACCTGCAGCAAAGGCTTTGCCTGTTCCTGTTAGCACAAAGCAGCCCGTATCCTTATCTTCATCCAGACTGGTCAGATAAGTGGTCACTTCCTCAGTCATTTTGCTGTTCAGTGCGTTTAAAGCGTCTGGTCGGTTCAGTTCAACCGTAATCACACGGCCTGTGCGGTTAATCTTTATGGTATCGAATGTTTGTTCTGTCATGGCCTGTCGCCTTTAAAGATTAAATGGTTTCTGATCTGGGATTAATTAGAACGTTTTCTCGCCGAAAATCGAGGCAGCATAGCGGAAAAATCGCGCCCCTCTCCATCTTCCGTACTAACAAATTGCTGGTAAAGGGCCAGGGCATGTGCGCCCATTGGTGTATCAGCATTCACAGCTTCTGCAGCCTGTTGTGACAACCCTAAATCCTTAACCATCAATTCGGCTGCAAAGCCAGGTTTGTAATCATTATCTGCCGGGCTTGCCGGGCCAACACCAGGAGCAGGAAAATAGCTGTTCACCGTCCAGCTAGCCCCTGATGAGGTGGACAGCACGTCAAACAGTTTCTGTCTGTCCAACCCCAGCTTGTCACCTAGCGCAATTGATTCACAAGTGGCGATCATAGTGACGCCTAGGATCATGTTATTACAGATCTTTACTGCTTGCCCGGCACCAGCTGCACCAACATGAACCGCTTTACTGCCCATCACGGTAAACAATGGTTCTGCGATTGCGAAGGCTTTGCTCGTGCCGCCGACCATAAAGGTTAGAGTGCCTGCAGCCGCTCCTGAAACGCCCCCAGATACTGGTGCATCCAGCATATCAATATCTGTAGCTGCCATCTGCGCGGCAACTGATTTTGCTGTATCCACATCAACTGTAGAGCAATCCAAAAACACTGCACCCCTCTTGAGGCTTTGCTGAATTTCATCTGCAACTTTCTGTAGAATAGATCCGTTTGGCAGCATGGTGATGACAAGATCACAGCCCGACACACAAGAGGGTGCATCCGAGCAACTTGTGACACCTTCTACAGTCACATCTGTCACATCAAATCCGACCACTTCATATCCGGCATTTGCCAGATTTGCCGCCATTGGGGCGCCCATATTGCCCAGCCCGATGAACCCGATTTTCATAGCCCGTCTCCTGTTTCTAAAAAGGCCTTTGTAAAGGTGGTAGGTGCTAGCATCTCGTCAATTAGCCCTTCGGGCACTTCACTGACCGTTTTATATTGCCAGTCAGGTTTCTTGTCTTTGTCGATCAGCATAGCTCGCGTGCCCTCCAGAAATTCACCCTGTTGCATGGCCCTGCTGGTAAAGCGATATTCCATTTCCAGAGCCTGTTGAAAAGTACAGTCAGGCCCTAACCTTTCCAGCATGGCGTCAACAGCCATCATGGATAGAGGAGCATTTTTAGCCAACGCGCCAGTGATCATCTGAGCCAGTTCACCTGTGCCTTTAGCTTGTTCGATTGCCATTTGGTCCGAATCAAAATGCGTGAACATCCTGTCAATTTCAATTTGCATTTTGGCAAGCTGGCTGTGGCCTGCATTATCTATAAAGCTGGATAGAGGATCTGGTGTGCCTGCGCTTACCAGTTCTTCTATCACTTTACTCCATCTGTCTTCGGCAATAAAGCTGTCAGCAAAACCTGCGTGCAGCGCATCAGCCGCGTTCATTCGGTAACCTGTGATCCCCAAAAACCGGCCAGTAAGGCCAGGAGCACGGGCCAGAAGATAGCTACCGCCAACATCAGGAACCAGGCCTATAGCGCATTCTGGCATCGCCATCTGTGTTGTATTGCCCACAATACGATGGCTGCCATGACAAGAAATGCCAACACCCCCGCCCATGACATAGCCCTGCAGAAAACCAATATAAGGTTTGGGATAATGATGAATAAGGCTGTTTAGCCTGTATTCTTCACGCCAGAAGGCCTGAACATCTGTAAAGTAGCCAGCCCGACCTTTGTGGTAAAGTTTTGCAATATCACCACCCGCACAAAAGGCCTTCTCGCCTTCAGCATCAATGATGACCTGGCTGACTTTTTCATCATCCTTCCAGGCCATTAAGGCCGCTTCCAATCTCTCACACATCTCATAGGTGAGAGCGTTCAAGGCTTCAGGCCGGCGTAGAGTTATGCGGCCGGTTGACTGTTCAATGCGGCAGTCAATCTGGCTCATCTATCGCGCTCCGCCAGCAACGACCGGCTGATAATCACGCGCATAATTTCGTTTGTGCCTTCCAGTATCTGATGCACCCGCAGATCACGCACAATTTTTTCAAGCCCGTAATCCGTAAGATAGCCATATCCGCCATGGATCTGCAGCGCCTGGTTGGCCACATCAAAACAGGTGTCAGTGACAAATTGTTTGGCCATAGCACAGGACCGTGTGGCATCTGCAGACCCGTTATCCAGTTTCCACGCAGCCTGACGAAGAAATGTGCGGGCAGCTTCCAGTTGTGTGAACATATCCGCCAGTTTAAATTGCATAGACTGGAATTGATCGATTGATTTGCCAAATGCCTGTCTGTCCTTTGCATATATAAGGGCCTTGTCGTAGGCCATCTGTGCCCCGCCAAGGGCAGCGGCTGCAATATTCAGGCGTCCGCCATCCAATCCCTTCATTGCATAGGAAAAGCCTTTTCCTTCCTCGCCAAGAAGATTTTGAGAAGGAACGGCACAATTATCCATAATGACTTGAGCTG
Organism: Alphaproteobacteria bacterium UBA2954; assembly: GCA_002348585.1. Classification (GTDB taxonomy): domain Bacteria; phylum Pseudomonadota; class Alphaproteobacteria; order Puniceispirillales; family Puniceispirillaceae; genus JADHLI01. The sequence goes on from DEBO01000029.1 coordinate 3,655, forward strand.
TCGGCTGACCGCGCCAGCCCATTTTTTGTTCTGCCGCGCCAAAGGACAAGCCATCAGCATCACTGTCAACAAGCAGTGCAGATATGCCTTTTGGGCTGTCATCGCCTGTTCGGCACATTACAATATACAGGTCGGAATAGTTGCCTCCTGAAATAAAAGATTTAGTGCCAGTTACCTGATAGCCTTCATTGGTGCGCACTGCTTTTGTTTTCAGCGCAGCTGCATCAGATCCGGACCCGGGCTCAGTCAGACAGTATGAGCCAATTTTTTTCATGGAACATAAATCGGCAAGATAGGTTTCACGTAACTCATCACTGCCAAAAGAGGAAACCATCCATGCAACCATATTGTGAATGGACAAAAAGCTAGATACGCTTGGGCATCCCATCGCCAGCGCTTCAAACACTAATGTGGCATCCAGTCGGCTGAGGCCGGAACCGCCATGTGCCTCAGGCACATAAATTGACGCTAGACCCAGTTCGGCGGACTGGCGCAGAACGTCCTTCGGCATTTGCTCTGTTTTGTCCCAGTTCACCGCATGCGGTGCGATCATCTGCTCCGCAAAATCATGGGCCATATCAAAGATAGATTGTTGTTCTTCAGACAGAACGAAGTCCATTGAGATCATGCTCCTCTGCGTCTGTTGTCTTTATTATGAAAGTGTATCACTTGAATTCCCTAAGACCAAAGGGTGTTCTGTTTGGACTGCCGTGTCTGTTATCCGGGGGTGCGTTGGTCATCAATGACCATGCCGTCATTTGGTAGGCTGTCTTTTGCCACAATCTCAATCTGTCCCCGCAATTTTAGGATATCACGGACAGAATCTGCATAAATCTGTGCAGCATCTGCCGCACCTTCAATTTGGACAGTCATTTGATCTTGCGAACCGTCATGTGTAATTGTCAGACGAATGCGATTAATCTCTTTATGGCGCTTCGCCAGCTGTGCGACTTGTTCAGGGCGCACAAACATGCCCTTTACCTT
>DEBO01000029.1:4980-5557 GCA_002348585.1 Alphaproteobacteria bacterium UBA2954
TGATCAGCCCGACCGCGCCAGCCCACAATCCGCCGGTTTGTGCGTCCGCAACTGCTCATCCCGGGTAGAATTGCCGATAAATCACCTGTAGCAAAACGGATCATTGGGAAGTCAGGGTTCAGAGCGGTGACTACCACTTCTCCAATTTCCCCATCAGGTACGGGCTCACCTGTGCCGGGGCGCACAATTTCAACAACCACTCCTTCGTCTATAATTAGTCCATCTGTTGCAACAGATTCGTAAGCGATAAGACCTACATCAGCAGTGCCATAACATTGTCTACAAAAGATGCCACGTCTGTCGTATTCTTCTCTCAGAGCTGGGAATAAAGGTCCACCGCTGACAACTGCTTTTGTGACAGAGGACATGTCAAGGCTAAGTTCCTCACCTTTTTCTAAAATCGCTTTTAAGTAATCGGGTGTGCCCGCATAGGCTGTGACCTTTAGCAATGCGGCAGCTTGGGCCTGAAGTTCAGTTTGTCCAATGCCAGCAGGCACAACGGTAGCGCCAACAGCAGCTGCGGCTGTTTCAAACATCATGCCTGCAGGAGTAAAGTGATATGAAAAACAATTTTGAA
>DEBO01000155.1 GCA_002348585.1 Alphaproteobacteria bacterium UBA2954
ATCCCCAAACTCAAAACCTCCTGTGCAGTCATATTTTGTCCGCTGTGAGACAACGCCTGCTTCAAGAGCAGCGGCCAACACAACCATTTTAAATGTTGAACCAGGAGCGTACAGCCCCGATGTAACTCTGTTCAACAAAGGTGTGCGCGGATGTTCATTCAATCGCCGCCAGTCTTGAACCGAAAGACGATTTGAAAAAAGATTTGGGTCATAGCCTGGAACGGAGACCAACAACTTAACCTCACCAGTTTGAATATCCAAAACAATTGCTGCCCCAGACTCAGGCGGCACGAGACGACCCTTTTCATCTTGCAAAACTAAACTGTCTCCAGTTGTTACGTGCGCGCGCAACTCTGCATTATTAAGTAACGCTCTCTGCACATCCGGATTTTGAAGAGGCACAGTTTTAGACTTGCCCCGACGCAACCTTTCAGCCGCAAAAGACTGTGCGCTAACATCAATAGATAGCTTGATGTCATCACCAGAAGAAGCTTGTTGATCACGCAAAACGCGAACAGGCTTTCCTTTTGCATTCACCTCAATACGTTCTACACCTGCTGCGCCCCTGAGATTAAATTCAAATGTCCGCTCTAAACCTGATCTGCCAATCCGTGATGCGGGAAGATAGCGTAATTCTGGATTGTCTTTCACATCTTGTTTATTTGCGGGGGATACATATCCTGTAATATGGGCCGTCATCCATCCTTGTGGATAAATTCGCCTAAACCCCTTGCGAAAAGAGACTCCCTCAAGAACTGGTGAAAGAACAGCCAGCTTTGATAATTCACGTTGTGTGAGATTAGTGCGGACAGTGACTTCAAGAAAATCAGGCTGGTCAGCAATGGTTTTCAATATTCTTTTTATTTCCGCTGGACGAAGCCCAACAATTTTCTCAACTCGGCGAAACCACTGGTTTAAGTCTGCGACCCGCGAGGGCAATACACGAAGCTCGAATACTTCTGAATTACCTGCCAGCAGCCGGTCATGAACATCAAGAAGACGACCACGTGGAGCTTGTATAAGACGTTTATCAAATTGATTGCGCTCTGAAAGTCGACGGTAATTATCTGTTTGAGAGATTTGCAACTGGTAAAGTCTTCCAACGAGAGAAGCCCCAAGAATAATCTGACCAGCTCCAACCATCAGCATACGCCGGGTCATTATAGATGAAAGCTCTTTTTGCTCCTTACGTTTCTTCATCGTATTTACCTTAAACAGACATTTGATAAATACCCAACTCTATCCTGTTTGAAAAGCAATTACTTTTGCTAGGATAGATGACATCGATACAAGTACTACATAAAACACAGGAAATAATAATGCAGTCATACCTGTCTGCTGCAGCAGGGACGAAAAGTCCGGCATGGAAAAATAGCTTATAAAGTAAACCACTATTTTTATTGCCCCAGTCAATATTGCGATGAGTGAGAAATTTGCCCATAATTCAATAAAATCTGCATCTCTGAGAACCACTGCACGCCATTGTGTCACTAGTGCAGCAGCGATGAAGGCTGTGCAGTTTGTTCCCAACATGTGATAAAACATAATTTCTGAAAACAAACCCATAAATAAAACCGCTAACAACGAGAGCCTGAATGGATACGCAATGTGCATGAAATAGATGTAGCACAATGCAATTAATGGCGCAGAGCTATGGAAAATTGACCAATGTGCCAAAGCTCCCTCAACAAGGACCATAAATAAGCCACCCAAGGCACATAGCACTTGAATTGGCAAAACAGACTGCAAATCAGCAGGTCTATCTAGCGGCCCTAAACTCATTGCAAAACATCTTTTGGGCTGAAACCTTCTAGCAGGCGACCATCATCTCTTTCAGGTAACGGAGTAAAAAATTCCTCTAAAACAGAAACACTGTCAAACTGACTGCCTTCTGGTCTAATTAAAATAGATACAAAGGAAATCGTGCGAAGATCTACGGCGGGTTCAACATAAAAGCTTCGTCCACGGCCCGTCACCACACGTCCGACCGGAAGCCCTGCGGGCAAAAGTTCACCATGACCCGACGTCAAAACAAGTTCATTTTCTTTCGGCACTGCCTCCAATGGTAAAAAGCTCAAAGATAACGTGTCTGAATTCTGGCCAATGGCTAAACCAGGCCAAGATGAAGAAGATAGCAAAATAGGTATACGAGAATTCACATCACTGATAAGCAAAACCCACGAAAAACGCCGCCCAACTTCTATCACATAACCAACAAGGCCATTAGCTGTAACAACAGGGTCACCCCGCTGAATATTTTTATCAGGTCCATGCATAACCTGCATCGCATGTGAAAAGCTACTACCAGGCGCAGTGATTGCGCGAGCAGTGACAGCCTCACGATCTCGCGGAATGACAGCCCCCAGGACAGTCCGCAATTGGAGGTTTTCAGACTCAAGAATCTCTGCCCGTCGTTGCCATCTTTTTAGACGGTCATTTTCAGCGCGAAGATGCATGGCCTCCTCACGCAAAGAAGCGACAGTGCGCACCCCTTCAAACATTGTTTCAACAGCTCTCACGGGAGCGGATACAACATCAAAGAATGGAGCAAACAGTTCAGATATATCGTTTTGAGCTGTTCTGACAACCAGAAGATCTGCCTTTCCAACAAGTATAAGAAGAAAAGCAAGAAAAATATAAAAGAGCTGCGCTACTCGCTTAGATTGGCTTGCGCGCTTCGTTGTGCTGCGCCCTGCCATGGCCCTCTTATGCCCCAATCAATACGTGCCGGAGTGTTTTAAGCTCCTCTAAACAACGGCCAGTTCCCATGACAACACAAAATAAAGGTTCCTCTGCAATTGAGATAGGTAATCCAGTTGCTTCTCTCAAAACACTGTCCATTTCGCGTAACATCGCCCCACCGCCTGTAAGCACGATGCCTTTTTCCACAATATCTGCAGCAAGTTCAGGTGGAGCCTGTTCCAGTGCCATTTTAACACCCTCTACCAATTGCTTCATAGGATCAGATATAGCATCAGCAATCTGTGATTCGGAAATATTTATCTCTTTAGGAACGCCGTTTACAAGGTCGCGGCCCCGCACTTCAATCCTAACACCAGAAGATTTTTCGGGACGTCTTGCAATTCCTATATTCTTCTTAATTCTTTCAGCTGTAGCCTCGCCAATTAGCAGATTATGTGTGCGACGCATATAACCAATGATAGCCTCGTCAATTTTATCTCCACCAACCCTCACTGAATGCGCATATACGATATTCCCAAGTGAGAGAATAGCAACTTCAGTAGTTCCACCACCTATGTCTACAACCATCGAACCAGATGGCTCAGTTACTGGCAAATCTGCGCCTATGGCAGCCGCCATAGGCTCTTCAATTAAAAATACACGCCGTGCTCCTGCGGCCTCTGCTGATTCTTGAATAGCACGCCGTTCAACTGCTGTTGAACCTGACGGGACACAGATGATCATCTGTGGACTGGCAATTGAAAATCGTCCATTCACTTTGCGGATGAAATGTTTAATCATTTCCTCAGCTACTTCAAAATCCGCAATCACGCCGTCAGCCATTGGGCGGATAGCCTGAATATTTCCAGGCGTTTTCCCTAGCATAACTTTGGCTTCCTCGCCAACGGCAAGAACTTGTGTTTTTCCTCGCACTTGCGCCATCGCCACAACCGATGGCTCGTTCAGAACAATGCCACGCCCTTTCACATAGACCAGCGTGTTGGCGGTGCCAAGATCAATCCCAATGTCTGCAGACAAAAACCCAAAAACTGAACCGAACATGTTGTTATTCCTAAACGGCAAGAAGAACTGTATCTACTCCGAATTCCTGGTGAATTCCACCTGCTCAAGATTGCACGTTTAATGCCAAAATGTAAAGAAGGGGAATCATTACAATTCCTATTAAAATCAGAAATTTATTCAAACAATTATCGGCGATGGGTCGGGCTCGTTCAGTGCACAAGATAGTTTGGAAACGTTTAGTTTTTATCTTTGTCAACTAAACGATTAGCCCCAATCCACGGCATCATTCCTCGCAGGCTTGCACCGACTTCCTCAATGTTATGTGCAGCATTACGACGACGAGTGGCTTTAAAGTTGGCCTGATGAACTTTATTTTCCAGCATCCAGTCACGTGTAAAGCGACCGGACTGAATATCTTCAAGAACCCGCTTCATCTCGTCTTTTGTCTCGTTAGTGATGATGCGCGGACCGGTGACATATTCGCCATATTCCGCAGTGTTTGAGATTGAGTAATTCATGTTGGCAATGCCGCCTTCATAAATCAAATCAACAATCAGCTTAACTTCATGTAGACATTCAAAATATGCCATTTCAGGCGCATATCCTGCCTCCGTCAGAGTTTCATAGCCAGCCTTAATCAGTTCGACTAGGCCGCCACATAAGACAGCCTGTTCACCAAACAAGTCGGTTTCACATTCTTCTTGGAAGGTTGTTTCAATAATCCCTGAGCGCCCACCACCAACAGCACTTGCATAGGATAGGCCTATATCATGGGTATTGCCTGAAGCGTCCTGATAAACAGCAAGTAAGCAGGGCACACCGCCACCTTTCAAATATTCACCGCGTACGGTATGTCCAGGACCTTTTGGTGCAACCATAAACACGTCAATATCACCACGTGGTTCGATCAAGCTAAAGTGAACATTCAACCCATGTGCAAAAGCAATGGCAGCACCAGGGCGGATATTTGCAGCAATTTCATCTGCGTAAATATCAGCCTGCAACTCATCAGGCGTTAACATCATCACAACATCACCCCATGCTGCTGCTTCAGCCACTGACATCACTCTAAAACCTGCAGATTCTGCTTTAGCGCGACTCGACGAATCTTTTCGCAGCGCAACAGCAACCTCTGGAACACCACTATCCTTCAGATTAGCAGCATGAGCATGTCCTTGTGAGCCATAACCAACGATAACGACTTTTTTTGATTTAATCAGGCCAATATCGGCATCTTGATCATAATACACACGCATAGTTTTATCTCCTTTAACTAAAACGCCTGTCGGGCGTGGTGCAGTTTGTCTGGCAGGGTTTAGTTGATTTCCTGTGAATTAACAATTCATTTATTTTTTGACCTAAGATAATAAACTGTAAACCACAGTAAAAAAAGAAAAAACTCAGTTTCACATGACTGGCTATGAAGACATATCAATTTTGTTGCCTCTGGTAATACCACAGACACCTGTACGGGCCACCTCAACATCACCAAGCGAGCTCATCAATTCAATGAATGCGGTCACTTTTGATGAGTTACCAGTCACCTCAAACACAAAGCTGTTTAGCGTTGAGTCCAGAGTGCGCGCACGAAAGCTGTCAGCTACACGAAGAGCCTCAACGCGTTTATTACCCGTGTTCATGGTTTTCACCAGAGCAAGCTCACGTTCTACATGAGCTGGTCCGATGGTCAAATCCTGAACTGAATGAACAGGAACCAGACGGGCCAGTAACTTTTTAATCTGTTCAATAACTATTGGAGTTCCTGATGTCACAACAGAAATGCGCGATTGATGTCTGGCTTCATCAACTTCAGATACAGT
>DEBO01000030.1 GCA_002348585.1 Alphaproteobacteria bacterium UBA2954
AATGAATATAAGAAAGCCGCTAGCGTCGATAAACTGGCGAGGTTTTACCTGTTTGATAATAAGATAAATTGTTATTGGCACACCCCATAATGATGTTAGTCCACCTAATATTCCTGCAACACCTCCAAGAGAAAATTGCCAGATGCGGTCATGCTCCGCTTTAATCGATAGTTTCGTTATAAATAGATTGGTAATTGAAAAGCTTATTACAGAGGATGCAATTAATAGACCAATAACATTGTTACCAAGTTTGGCTGTTACTACTGAAAAAATAGAGAGGAAAAACAGTAAAACTAGGGCAAAAGGCCAGTAAATGCTTAAAGTTCGACGATGATTTTCAGCTTTGTAAAACTGATAACCATTTGTGACAAACATAGGTAATAAGTTAATGGCAATTGCCTCGAGCGGCGCTATAAAAAGAGTCATCAATGTAATTGAGGTTGTGGGCAAGCCAATCCCAAACACACCTTTTACACTTCCAGCTATAAAATAAATTCCAGCAATCGTTAGACTGAAGAGAAACTGATCTGACATCAAGCCCCTACTCTGGCGGAAATGACATTAATTTTTTCAGCCAGTTGTAAATCAAGCTCTGTCAGTCCGCCAGCATCATGTGTGGTTAGGTTAATGGTTATGCGATTATACACATTTGACCATTCAGGATGGTGATTCATTTTGTCAGCGTGAACAGCAATTTCCATCATGAAGCCCATTGCTGCTGCAAAGCCAGGCAGTTTAAATTCAGCAGTCAAGCCTTCCTTATTGCGATCTGCTTTCCAGTGCGGATGCGCAGCAATAAACGCATCAATCTTTGCCTTATCAATAGTCTGCATTTTAAGGTCTCCTTTTAATTCTTCATCGTACAAGGTAGAGATAAATAAACGGACTGTACAGACAGGAGATACAACTGAAAACGCTGTTATTTATCTCTCATACACCATCAGAAAACACTGCCAAGCTTGCCAATAGCTGCATGGGAGCAATGGATGTTGTTACTGATGAACTTCTAATCTTTCACAGATCTTCAGTTGATGTGGTCAGTGAGGATGTTTTGACGTGCGATGGGCTGTTATTGGCAACCACAGAAAATATCGGCTATATGGCCGGGTTGACTAAAGATCTGTTTGACAGATGTTATGATAAATGGCTGGGCACCACAGACGGACTACCAACAGCGATCTATATTCGTGCTGGTATTGACGGCACAGCCACCAGCAGAGCGATGAGCCAGATTGCCAGCGGGCTGAGTTGGCGGCTTATCAGACCGCCCCTCATATTAAAGGGTGATTACAGTCAGCAATTTGAAGGGGAAGTGGCAGAACTTGCTGGGGCCTTTGCTGCTGGCTTAGAAACTGGGCTTTTCTGATGAAAATGCGCCTTGTGTCCATGGCAGGCGAAATCCTGCCGCTTGCTGGGTTATTTATAGGAAATGCACTGGCAGACATATTTGTCGGAGCTTTTGCTGCAGTTCTCCTTGCTGTTGGCGTTGTCCTCTATAATCGTTTTTTGGAAAAAAGATGGGCAAATTTTGCCGTTTTTTCTGTTGTGGTCTCAGCTGTATTTGCTTTTACTGCGTTGGTCACAGAAGACAGCCTATTCATAAAGATTCAACCTACTCTCTTCAACGCGATGTTTTCGACAATGCTTCTTGGCGGCTGGCTGCGTGGCAAAGCAGTGATGAAACTATTCTTTGGTGCTCAATTTTCATTGCGCGAAGACACATGGCGGTTGCTTTCACTAAGATGGGGTCTGTTTTTTTTATCTCTTGTAATTGCAAATGAATTTGCTTGGCGCATGCTGGATGATGATGGCTGGGTAACTTTCAAAGTGATGTTTGTTGCACCTGCAACAGGACTGTTTATGCTGGCGCAACTGCCTGCTACTCTGCGGGGGCAAATTGAACCAAATGGAGATAACAAACGTAAATGATTTTCATAAATTTTAAAAACACAGGAAATAAAATGAAAAAATTAACAGTTATCGCTGCGTTGTTAATTATAGGCAGCATTCAAATGGCCTTTGCCGCAGGCTCCAGCTCTAGCTCCAGCAGCGGAAGTAGTAATAGTTATGGTTCTGCCAAAAAATACTCCGAGAAACAAACGAAAAGTGACTTGGAGTTAAGACAAGTCCGCAATGCAATTGCACGCGAAGACTACAGAGCTGCGATAGCAGAAGTTAATGTCATACTCGAAGAGAAACCAAATTTTGCAGATGCTTGGAATTTACTTGGCTACTCTTCGCGTAAGTCAGGTGACTTCAAAACAGCGAAAGCAGCTTACACAAAAGCGTTGGCGATTGACCCAAAACATACCCAGGCAATGGAATATATGGGAGAGATGTATTTGAGTTTGAATCAACCTGCCGAAGCCGAAAAACTCCTATCTCGCTTGAACAAATTATGCAGTTTTAATTGTGAAGATAGAGACCTTTTAAAAGCAGCTATTAAGAAATACAAATCCACACGCTCATAAATCGCGTTAGGAACCATTTAAAACTTTTTGTCAGACCTGCTGCTTCCACGCAGGTCTGACAAATTAGCGGAACCTAGCTGAACCATTGTATTTTCAAGCTCATCCTTCAGAACTGAAACAACATGTTCGCCGCCCTCATTGCCCAAAGCAGCAACACCAAACATAAAAGCTCGCCCAAGAAGCACAAAATCAGCTCCGCAGGCGATTGCACGGGCAATATCGAGGCCAGACCGCACACCTGAATCGACCATCAGCGTGTAGTTATCACCTAATCTGGACCTTATATCTGGCAAACGATGTATGGATGGCGGCACCGCATCAAGCTGACGGCCACCATGATTAGATATAACCAATCCATCCATACCGGCCCCAACAGCGCGGTCGATATCCTCATCATGAAGAAGACCTTTCAACACCATAGGCCCTTTCCAAACTTTCCTAATCTCGTTCAGATAGTCCCAGGTCAATGACCCATTAAGCTGGCTACCAATATACTCTGTAATATTCTGCATAGAAGACGCAGAGCTATAGGGTTCAAGATTTTTGAATCTAAATTTTCCACCATTTGCCAAGACAGCCAGAGACCAGGCTGGATGGGTAATACATTGCCAGAAAACACGAGGTGTTACTGACATGGGGTTGCGTGACCCAATAGGAGCTCCTGCAAGCCGCATATCCTCACGACGGCTTGGACCAGGGACATCGGCGGTTAGCACCAGCGTTGTAAAGCCAGCCTGTTTTGCCCTTTCCAGAAGGTCACGCATCACTCCATGATCATTTGGCGCATAAAGCTGAAACCAGCCATGCCCGTCACTGAGCGGACCAATCGTTTCAACATCCTCACCAGCAACCGTACTCAGGGTATAGGGAATTCCTGCCTCAGCAGCTGCACGGCACAGAATTTTTTCAGCGCCCGGCCAGATAAGGGACTGTAACCCAATAGGAGATACACCAAATGGTGCGGAATAGGTTTTTTCAAAAACAGAGCAATGTGTATCTGGTGTCACCCGCCCCCGCAGAAACCTCGGCATCAAATGAATATCTGCATAAGCAGCTTCATTGCGCGCCATAGCCTGGCCCTGGCCAGTCCCTGCAGCAAGATAAGCATGGACAAAGGCAGGCAAGCGCCGCGATGCAGGCATCACCATATCACTGATGCGGGGATATTTCTGTGAAGCTGACATAACCAAAACCTGTGTTGCTTCTCTGCTTACTTTGAAAACGTTTTCATATACGCAATGACGTTGGCACGGTCTGCATCTTTCTTCAGCCCGGCGAACGCCATGCGTGTGCCTTTAACATATTTCTTTGGGGCCTTTAAATAAACATCAAGCGTTTCTTCATCCCAGACAATACCACTGCTCTTCATCGCCTTTGAATATTTTTTATAACCTTCTAAAGACCCGGCTGCCCTGTCAAAGAGATTGACAAGATGAGGGCCTGTCCGGTTCTGCTCTTTGTTTACAACATGGCAAGCCTTACATTTTTTAAATACTTTCTCGCCTGCCGCGACGTCACCTGCAGCAAAAACCTGAGTACCAGATAAGGCAAAAAAGGCAGTTGAACATGTAATCGCAGCTAATTTTCTCATTTTGTCCCCGCCGATTTCGCTTTCTATCTGATTCATTAATTGTAAATCATGTTAAAGTAACTGAGAGGCTTTTGATTTTCATCTGTTTTCTGCATGACATGATGTTTCTGCGACAATTTAACCTCAGTCCTTCGTCCTGTTAAACCCTCACTGAAATCATTAAGTGTCAGCAAGGTTAATGATAGTGACCACCTCCACAAACACAGAACAGTCAGCATATAATGACGAGTAGATCTGGACGCTTTCTGCTCAGCTTAACACTTTTGAACCCTACCTCCAACTTTGCATCTACATAGCTTACCTTCAATAAAAACAAAGACATCATCAAACAAGACAACGGATAGGCTGGCCTGCCAGATAGGCTTCAAGTGCTTCCAGCATCCCGCCATAATAGACAGCCATCGTTTGTGCTGTGACATAGCCAATATGGGGAGTCAGAATAACATTCGGCAGACCCCTGAACGGATTATCTGCCCGGAGTGGCTCTTGATCATAAACATCCAAAGCTGCCCCGCCTATGCGCTTTTCCTGAAGAGCTACAAGCAAGGCTCGCTGGTCAATTATCGGTGCACGAGATGTGTTGACGACGCAGGCATCAGGCTTCATCAACGCCAGCTCGTTAGCACCAATCAGACCTTTGACCCTGTCAGATAATTTGAGGTGAATGGATATGAAATCAGAAGTTGAGAAAAAATCATTTTTTGACGCATAGGACACGCCTTCTTCAGAGCATCTGTCTAGTGTCAAGTTCTGAGACCAGGCCTGGACAGACATCCCAAACGCCATGCCAAGCTGAGCAACCTGACTGCCGAGGCGCCCTAATCCTAAAATACCGAGTGTTGCACCGCGCAAATCCCGGCCAGTACTCACCTGCCATCCCCCTGATGCCATAGAGTGCACAGACGTGTACAAATCACGGGCAAGCATACCTATTAGCATCATGGCTAGCTCTGATGTGGCATGACCAGGCGATTCTGTTCCACAGACCATAATATTTTTGGCTTTGCAATAATTCAAATCGATTGCGGCATTGCGCATGCCGCAAGTGATGACCGCTTGCAGGTGCGGCAGTTGAGACAATATATCAACCTGTAAACCAGTGCGTTCACGCAT